>CAMDAT010000083.1 GCA_945888825.1 Bifidobacterium breve
CAATCAGCGAATCGGTGACAAGCCCATCTGGACTCAACCCCACAAAGGTGGCTGCCTTGATGACACGATTCCGCAGAGTCAACGGGCCGAGCCGCGCTGGCTCAAACAAGGTTGAGTCTTCAGTGGCAGGCTTTGCAGATACCGGTGTGACAGTGGAGTTGAGACGGACAGAGTCAGACACCTCTCTAGTTTGCCTGAAGAAGCACCACTCTGGCCGACCGGCTCGGCCGTCCGCCAGCAGTGCCGCCAGGAGTGCCGCTAGCTCAGCTGTTCGCGAAGCTGATCGTCCCTGCGACTAGACGCTGTTCGCAACACAAACCCCTCGCCGCGAACCGTGGTAATCGTTAAGCCAAGGCCACGGCAGTGTCCCCTCAACCGGTAAACCACCGCATCCACAGCGCGTGGTCCGGGCGCAGGTTGGTCGGACCACAGACTTTGCTCAAGTGCAGACCGGGTCACAATCTCGCCGGGCCGCTCTAGTAAGGCTGCAGCAACCACTGCCTCGAAAGCCGTGAGTACAACCGTGCGGTTCCCACGATGCAGCACTCGCTGAGCATCCAACCAGAGTTCAGTTGCGGACTGTTCAGTCAGGGACTTCGCCAAGCGACGGACACGAGCCTGCAAGTCAGCTAGTCGATACGGGGCTCGTATCCAATCCTCGTCAAAGCAAATATCTTCGGGAGGTTGGCTGCTGCCCGAGAGCACCAAGAGTCGAGGGATTCCGGACCGGAGCAGTGACCTTCGGGCCAAGTCCTGTTCCGGCCATCGCAGAAGTTCAATGCCGTCAAAGCCCGGAAGGCTGTCAGGTTGTTGCGACTCCCGCAGTTCCGACTCCGGCAGTTCTGAATTCGGCAGTTCTGAATTCGGCAGTTCTGAATCCGGAAGTTCTGAATTCGGCAGTTCTGAATCCGGCTGGGTACTCACAGAAGGTCACCGTAGGGAGCAGATTGCACTCCGAGATTTCTTCAATGTTGCATCCCTGTGAACGATTCCAATTGCAGGGTTTACGCTCGTTCCATGATGGTGTCGTCTGCGTGATAGGCCGTCTCGGCATGCTCCGAGATATCGAGTCCCACGTTCTCTTCCTCTTCAGAAACTCGCAGACCGACAGTGGCCTTGAGTGCCAACAGGATCAGAGCGGTGACTACTGCCGAGTACACAATCGTCACCCCGTTCGCAATGGCTTGTTCGCCGAGGAGTCTGAACCCACCTCCGTAGAACAATCCACTCATATGCTCAGCACCGAAGTACTCGGCATCTGCGAACAGCCCAATCATGAGCGAACCAACTAGGCCACCAACAAAGTGAACCCCGACGACATCAAGTGCGTCGTCGTAGCCGGCTCGGAACTTCAAGTGGACGGCGAAACAGCACACCAGACCAGCCGCTAGACCAATGAAGATTGCCGACATAGAAGAGACATAACCGCAGGCTGGCGTGATAGCTACAAGCCCCGCAACGATTCCTGATGCAGCTCCAAGGTTGGTGATGTGGCCGTCCTTGATCCGTTCCGTAATTGCCCAAGCAAGTCCAGCCGCTGCTGCAGCTAGGAAGGTATTCATGAATGCTTGAACAGCTTGGCCGTTGGCGCCCAGAGCGGATCCCGCATTGAACCCAAACCAACCGAACCACAAGATGCCAGTTCCAATCATGACCAGCGGCATGGAGTGTGGCGGATGGCCTTCTTTCGGCCAACCCTTGCGCTTGCCCAGAATCACCACGGCTACGAGCGCAGCGATGCCTGCGTTCACATGAATTGCCGTTCCACCAGCGAAATCAAGCGAACCCCGAACGCCAAGCCACCCTCCGTAGACCCACTTGAACACCGGAGCAAAGACAAGCAACATCCAGATCGGAGCGAACAACGCCCACGCAGCGAACTTCATTCTGTCTGCCACGGCACCCGAGATGAGCGCAGGTGTAATCACCGCAAACATGCCCAGAAAAATCACCGTAAGCAGGCTACCTACGCCATCATCCGAAGCGATGTTGATGTTGTTCAAAAACGCTGCATCAAAGCCACCGAACCAACTGCCATCAAAGTTGCCACCAGCTATCGAGTAGCCGATGATGACCCACAGAATCGGGATCGTTAGCAAACACCAAAAGTTCATCATCAACATGTTCAACACGTTGCGACTGCGGTCCATACCCCCATAGAAAAACGCAAGTCCAGGTGTCATAAACAACACCAAGGCCGAGGCAATCAATACCCATGCAATATCACCGGAATTCATGTTCTGCTCCCCTATGGGTTGAAGATTCAGAGGCGTGTACTGCAGCCCCTGACGTGCATCACATAGGTTTCAGGATCATTGTTTCTAGATTGTTTCTAGACAGTGGCAGCGTCATTACAAATGCACGCGGCAACACTTACTCACGCGCCTACGCAGGGGTCTTGCAAGGCCAACTAACCTAGCGAGATGTCTGATCGACCAGTTGTACTTGTCCTCGGTGCCGGTTTCGGCGGCATCGGAGTGATCTCAAAGCTAAAGAAGGCCCCAGTTGACATCGTGTTGGTTGACCAGCACAACTACCACACATTTCAGCCGTTGCTCTATCAAGTTGCAACAGATGTTCTTGAGCCCAACACTGTTGGCTACCCGATTCGCTCCTTCGTGGACCGCCAAAAAAATCTGTCATTCACCAAAGCAACTGTCTCGGGAATTGACCTCGAGAATCAACTGGTGAACTTCTCCGACTGGGAACCGCAGCACTATGACTACCTAGTCGTCGCCCTTGGTGGAAAGGCGAACTTCCTCAACATCAGCGGGGCCGAAGAACACTCCTTCCCTCTCTACACGCTCAGCGACGCCGTGAAGCTGAGACATCAGGTGCTGAGCAAGTTCGAAGCCGCCAGTAAATCGCGAGAGCTAGTCGAGGCGGGTGCGCTTAATCTGGTCATCGTCGGCGGGGGGCCGACCGGAGTCGAGACTGCCGGAGCTATGGCTGAGCTCTACTACAACTCGCTAGCGCGTGACTTTCCGGAACTACCCGTGGCCGATGCGAGCATCACCTTGGTGGAATACGGCGATCGGCTTCTCACCATGTTCAATCAAGGCTTGAGTGACTACACCAAAGAAGCCCTTGAGGAACGAGGCGTCACCGTGCGTCTGGGGGAATCAGTCACAGAGATCAAGGCTGACTCGGTCACCCTAAATTCGGGGGAGACCCTTGAGGCTCACACAACAGTCTGGGGAGCGGGACTCTCTGCAGTTTCCTTGGCGAGCACGCTGTCAGATGACCTTCAACATGGCCGGGTTCCTACCGAGCCGATGCTTCACCTAGCCGGCCGCCCAGAAGTCTTTGTGATTGGCGATTTGGCCTGGACGACTGACACCAAGACCAACAAGGTGCTTCCACAGCTTGGATCAGTGGCACTACAGGCTGGCTACCATGTCGGAAAGACCATTGACCGCATGACCCGGAAGCACAAAGAACCGGAACCCTTTAGCTACGTTGATAAGGGCAGCATGGCAACCATTGGCCGTCAGGCGGCAGTTGCCGCTCTGCCACCTGACATTCACCTGACTGGAAAGGCAGCTGCCTTGGTCTGGGGCTCGGTGCACTTGGCGCTGCTGAGCGGTGCCGAAAATCGAGCGGTCGCAATGACGAACTGGAGCTTCGCCTATCTGCACCACGATCGCCCCTCGCGAATCATCATCGACTTAGAGGACGAAGACTAAGCAACTGCTGGGACTGATTAACCCAGAGTTGCTAAAGCCGATGCCAAGATGAATCCAAACACAGTCACAAGGCCAACCTCTCGACCGCCGTTTGCAAAAGCTTGGGGCATCAGCGTGTTGGCCAGCATGGCCAGAATTGAGCCGGCGGCAAACGCTTGGATACACGCAACCACATCCGGCGAAGCATTACCCAACAAGCCATAGCCAAGAGCAGCTGCGCTGACTGACAGGGCAACAATCCCGGCCCATACCCAGAGGATGCGTGCCCGAGAATGCCCAGCGTTGCGCAGACCAACCGAGGCGGCCATACCCTCGGGCATATTCGATAAGAACACTGCTACAACCATCGCCACGCTCACTGAGCCACCGCCAAGCAGAGCCAAGCCAATAGCGACAGACTCGGGAACTCCATCAAGGGTTGCGCCCAGCACGAGTGACGGGCCAGACACGGTTGCTCCGACTACGGGGTCCTCGCCGCTTGGCGTGAACCGCTCGAGCAGTCGGTCTCCGGCCCAAAACACCAGCGCACCAGCAACAAGCCCGACCACGACCGAGGCATCTTTGACCTCGTTGTAGGCCTGCAGTACCAGTTCAAATGAGACTGCGCTGAGCAAAGTTCCAGCACCGAAACCCATGATCAAACCGAGCACACGCGCAGAGACAGGCACAAAGAACCCGATCAGCGCGCCAATAACGAGCGCCGAGGAACCAACGCCAGCCCAAAAGGCGGCCGAGGCCATCTAGTTAGCCCGCGAGTAGTTAGCCCGAGAGTAGTTAGCCCGAGAGCGAGCGAGACTCAATCGAAAACCTGACCGTGTTCGAAGCGTTCCGATGCGCCAGCCGCCGCCGTAAGAGCAGCAACATTGTCTCGTGTAAAGAACCCTTCGTAGCCATGGCAACGCTCCACGTACTCCGTAATCAGAAGCGAGTACGGCGAGCTCTTCGAGAAGATCTGCTTCAGGTTGGGCTCGTCTTTGCATTCACCGACAACATCAGCCAAGAACGGGGTGCCTAGCTTGGTCAGTTCGCTCACCACGTAGTCCACATTCTTCATCTCGTTGATATCGCCATCACCGACCTCATAGGCAATGTGATGCATCCGTCGACCAAAGTTGCGCACAAAGTCTTCGGTGGGCATCGGAAGATTCTCGAATGAGTTCACGATGGCCGGCGTGTTATTGGCCGTAAAGACTCGAGCGGGACTGAGTTTGTCGTCAGGAACATCGGGGTGACGGGTCACGTTGGTCGATGAGTTCATCTCGGTGATGTTGTACGCACCCCAGAAGTAGTACGGAACCATCGTCAGGTACTCAAGGATTGCATCCTCGCGTTCGCCCGCCAGAATCCTGGTCGCGAGGTGATCAATACCGAGCACTTTGTCTGCAACACCGTGCTCGGCCTGAAGCGAAGCTGCCGACTCGATCAGCGATTGACTCTCTGCAGAGATCTGCAGTTTGTCGCCAAGGTTGAGCCCTTCGAGCGTGTCGAGCGGGACATCCACGTAGCCAACTCGGTTGTAGGTAAAGTCCGACAAGAAGGTAAAGCTCAAATGCTCGCTGCAGTAGAACGGGTTTACAGTCTCACCGGCATAGACAAATCGAACACCCTGCGGCTCGAGAGCATCGCGAACTGCCTTCGCAGAGGTTGCCTGGTAGATCTCGCCGATATAACGGGCGTTGGGTTTTGCCGCGGAGAGCGGGTACAACATGTTCCATCGAGTTACCTCGTCCTCGAATGTCGCCGTCAGCGGTTCAAGCAGAACCATGCGCGGGTAGTCCGGCTGGGATTGCAGCAGATACACCTTGTGAGTATCAGTCAGGCGAGCATCAACCAATCGGTACGGGCCCATGAGGGCTAGCTCCGCGATGTAGTTCACTGCGTCGCCGTGCTCAACTTGCACAACCACAGCTGCCATGCGGTCCACGATCTCGGGTAATCCAGACTCGGCCCGTCGATCAAAAACTTTGGGTAGGTACTCCTCAAAGAATCCCGAATTCTTTTTGTCCCCCATGGGAACGTAGGTTGCAAGATCAATCATGTACGAGTGCCCGTCGGTTCAGAGGAATGGGGGAAAGCTCCAGCAATTTACTGAGCAGGAGTTAGAGAAACGCCAGATTGAGGCAGCCCAGGCGGCATGAAGTTATCAGAAGTGCTGGCATCCCAGCCCAGCTGTGCCAGCTCCGGTGCTGTGCCTTCAACTAGGCAATTGGCGCTGAGGAGCTGATAATGGTGACTGATGTTCTCAATCTGGCCGCCGGTAAAGCGCTTGAAAATCATGGACGGATCAAGCTGCGAAGTGTGATCAAGCCCCATGGCCGCAATCATCTCGGCTAGCGCACCAACAGTGTTGTCATGGAACTGATGCACCCGAGTTGCCTTGTCTGGCACCACGAGTGCGCGCTGCAACTTGGGGTTCTGTGTAGTGACTCCCACGGGGCAGGTATTGGTCTGGCATTTTTGGGACTGAATGCAGCCCACTGCAAACATGAATCCACGAGCCGAGTTACACCAGTCAGCGCCAAGTGCCATTGAACTTGCGATTGCCGAAGCAGTCACCATCTTGCCGCTTGCGCCGATTTTCATCTTGTCGCGTATGCCAGCTCCAATCATGAGGTTATGCACCAACACCAGCGCAGGCTGAAGGGGGAATCCCATTGAGTCAGAGAACTCAAGCGGCGCTGCACCAGTGCCGCCCTCGCCGCCATCCACCACTATGAAGTCAGGACAAATGCCTGTGTCAATAATGGCGTGTGCAATAGCCATGAGTTCGAGAGGGTGACCAACGCACAACTTGAACCCGACTGGCTTGCCACCCGAGAGTTCTCGGAGTTGTCCAATGAACGCGCAGAGCCCCTTTGGATCTGAGAAAGCCTGGTGATAGGTCGGAGAGAACACCGTCTTGCCCACCGGAACCTGGCGAGCCTCTGCAATCTCTTCGGTCACCTTGGCTGCCGGCAGGATTCCGCCGTGTCCGGGCTTGGCGCCCTGAGACAACTTGATTTCGATCATCTTGATCTGAGGGTTTGTCGCCTGGGCTGCGAACTGATCAGGGTCGAAGCCGCCTTCTTCGTTTCGGCAACCGAAATAGCCAGTGCCGATCTGCCAAATCAGATCCCCGCCATGCTCCCTGTGGTAGCGAGAGATACCACCCTCACCTGTGTCGTGAGCAAAGCCACCCTTTTTGGCGCCAAGGTTCATTGCTTGAACTGCAGCGCTTCCGAGGGCACCGAAGCTCATGGCCGAGATGTTGAGAACTGAGGAGGAGTAGGGCTGCGTGCAATCGGGTCCGCCGATGGTGATTCGCATATTCTGACCGGCATTCTCAACTACTGGGTGTGGGGCAATCGAGTGCGCCATCCAGGCGTACTCCGGGTCGTAGACATTCTTCTCTGTTCCAAAGGGCTTCTCGTCGGCCACGCCCTTCGCACGGCGATACATCAGCGAACGGGTGTCCCGATCAAAGGGCTTGCCGTCGGTATTGTCCTCGACAAGGTATTGATGCAACTCGGGCCCAATGTCTTCTAAGGCAAAGCGAAAGTGTCCCAGAATCGGAAAGTTGCGCAGGATGCTGTGGTGCTTCTGATTGAGGTCCCACAACCCTAAGAGAGCCAACGGCACAAAGAGCAATTCAGCCAACAAGTACCACGGACTGATCAGAGCAAGGGCTGCGGTCACAAGCGCTAAGAGCACCATGAGCCACAACAATTTGGAGCCAATTTTCTGGATCAATCTATTTCCTGACGTAGAGAGCGAGGCACGCACGGAGTAGCGCAACTGAATCCTGACAGATTTCGCCTCTGCAGTCGTTCCCTTCTGCACCGGGAGTGCAAGTACTGATACGTTTCGGCAACATCTTCTGCAAAGGAATCAGCCCTATGGCTTCAAGACATTTTTCAATTATGCGTGAAGGTGACGGCTCGGAATCCGTCAAGATTCACGCCCGAGGAATGGACGTACTGAATAACCCGCAGATCAATCGTGGGCCCGGGTTCACCTTGGAAGAACGCAGCGAACTTGGCCTTCACGGTATGTTGCCGACTGCAGTTGAGTCTCTTGAAGAGCAACTTGTTCGCAGCTACTCAGAGTTTCTTGCTTTTGAGACCGAGATTGAGAAATGGGTGTTTCTCACTGGGGTTCAGGACACCAACGAGGTGCTCTTTTACGCCCTGCTCGGCGAGCACATCGAAGAGATGCTTCCCATTGTCTACACACCGACGGTTGGGACTGCGATTGAACAGTTCAGTCACATGTTTCGTCGACCACGCGGCGTGTACTTGAACGTCAAGAACATCGCAGAGATTGACCGGTGCCTAGCGGCCACTGGCCTTGGCCCGGAGGATGTGGACTTGATTGTCGCTTCAGACGCCGAGGCAATTCTGGGCATCGGAGATTGGGGTGTTGGTGGAATCGACATTGCGATCGGCAAGTTGGCCGTCTACACGGTGGCCGCAGGAATCGACCCTAGGCGTGTGCTCGCCGTGGGCCTTGACGTTGGCACCAACCGAGAGGCGCTCCTAACTGACCCTCGGTATCTTGGTTTGAAGCACGCTCGGGTTCGCGGCGAGGAGTACGACAACTTCATCGACGCCTACGTGGCCAGTGCCTCCAAGCGTTTCCCGAATGCCATTCTTCATTGGGAGGATTTCGCTGCCCCTCAGGCTCGGGGAATTCTTGCCCGCTACGGCAAAGAACTCTGCACCTTTGACGATGACATTCAAGGCACCGCAGCAGTTGGGTTGGCCTGTGCGCTCTCGGGAGTGCGCGTATCGGGTGGCTCACTCACTGATCAGCAAATTGTTGTCTTTGGTGCAGGCTCGGCCGGAGTTGGCATCGCAGACCTGATCTGCCTGGCCATGCAACAAGATGGTCTGAGTGCAGAACAAGCCGCAGCACGGATCTATCTCATTGACCGACCGGGGCTACTCACTAGCCAGATGGACGCGCTACAGAGCTATCAGGTGCCCTACGCAAAGGACCCAGCCCTAGTCGAGTCCTGGCGCTCTGCCGAGGGCAAGCTCGGTTTGGCCGAGGTTGTGGCCAACCTGCATCCCACCATGCTGGTAGGAACCTCTGCTCAGACCGGTGCCTTTACTCAAGCAATCATTGAGTCCATGCACGCTGCTTGTGAGCGTCCCATCGTTCTTCCCATGTCCAACCCCACCGAACTTGCTGAACAAACACCGGCCAATATTTTGAGCTGGACGAAGGGTTCGGCACTGGTCGCAACTGGTAGTCCCTTCGGACCAGTAGATCTTGGTGGAACCACCTATCGCATCGGCCAAGCCAATAACGCCCTGCTGTTTCCGGGTCTTGGCCTTGGAACCATCGTGTGTCGTGCCGCCAGGATGTCTGATGCGATGTTCCTAGCTGGGGCTCGTGCACTGGCCAGCCTTGCTGACCCCGCTGATCACACCAAGGGGCTGCTTCCACAAGTCAGTCAGTTGCGAGAAGTCTCTGCAACAGTGGCCGTAGCAGTGGTCGAGGCCGCAATCGCCGAAGGGCTCAATCGGGTTGCCGTCGACAGCCCGATTGAGGCCGTACAAGAAGCAATCTGGTCTCCTAGCTACTTGCCGATTCGTACTCACTAACCCCAAATTGCAGTTCGGTAACTGAGCAGTACTCCTGCCCCGGCCGGAGCACAGCGGAGCCGAGTTCCGGGTGATTCGGGGTATCGGGAAACATCTGCGTCTCGAGACAGAGCGCTCCGTGCTGAGTGAACGGTGCACCAAGCCCGTTGCCGGTATACAACTGAACGGCCGGCTGATCAGTCCGAATTTGCATCCAGCGACCACTGCTAGGTGAATCAACTTGAGCGGCAAAGCGTAATTTCCCCGAAACTCCGTTCAGCTTGTAGCAGTGGTCAAACCCTGATGGCCTGCCCATGAAGGCATCTCTCATGGTTGTGCGCTGCCGAAAATCAAACGCAGTGTTCCGCACATCCTGCAGGTTGGCAGCAGGAAGCCCAGCACTGTCAACTGGCAGGACCTGGTCTGCGTCAATGCGCAGATGGTGACCGAAAACGGTCGCTTTACCCTCCAAGTTCCAGTAGCCGTGATTGGTCAGGTTGACCACGGTTGGAGCATCGGTTGAGGCGAGATAACTAACCCGAAGCGTGTCACCTGCGAGTTCATAGGTCGCCCGAACTCGCAGATTGCCGGGGAAGCCTTGATCGCCGTCTCGGCTCTCCAAACCGAACGCAACAGTCCCACCTGCCGGAGTGTGCTCCGTGCTCAGCAGTTCCCAATTTCGGCGGCCAAAACCTGCTGGGCCGCCATGGAGTTGATTGTCGCCCTCGTTCGGCGTGAGTTCCACAACAGTGCCGTCCAAGGCGAACCTAGCTCCGGCAATGCGATTGGCGTATCTACCCACCGAAGCACCGAGGTACGGATTCAGAGCTGCGTCTTGGTACTGCTCAACCGAATCAAGCGAAAGGTGGACCGGACCGAACGCACCCTCTTTGTCTGGCGCCTCGAGGCTCCGGATCGAGGCACCAAAAGAAATCAAACTCAGTCGAACCTGGCCATTGTGAAGTTCGCATTCTTCAATCTTCATGCTGCGCTCGCCTGCTACGGTCTGGATTTCCACTTGATGATTGGCACTTGATGACTACAGAGATGCTGCATCGGATCCAATTCGGTCTGACCATCAGCTTTCACTTCATCTTCCCACCAATGTCACTCGGCGTTGGCCTTGTGCTGATCATTTTCGGTGTGAAGTCAGTCCGAA
>CAMDAT010000084.1 GCA_945888825.1 Bifidobacterium breve
GATGGAACCTTCGAGACCTATGAGGGTTTCAATGAGATTCTTGCCACTTACTTTGAGACCTATGACCGCAAGGTCGAACTAGTCCGCTATAGCGCAACTGGTGCGGCGAGTGACCCGGTTGCAGCAACTAGCGATGCAGAGACCATTGCCAGAGATATTCAGCCGTTCGTCGTACTCGGTGGCCCGATTCTGACGGAGGCCTTTGCCGACACGCTCGCTGCGAACAAGGTGATGTGCATTTCGTGCAGTCCAGGTCAAACCAACGACTGGTATGTGGAGCGCGCTCCTTACGTTTGGGACGTTCAGAAGAACGTCAATCAGGGTTCGATCATGACCGCCGAGTATGTAGGCAAGCACCTCGCCGCTGGCACTGCAGAGTTCGGAGGCCCCGCAGTAAAGGATCAAAAGCGCAAGCTCGGCCTGATTTACCTATCGAATTCTGAGTCCTCCGAGATCATTCGAAAGGAACTCGAAGCGACCCTACAAAAGGACTATGGAGTTGAGTTTGCTGAGGTTGCATCCTTCAAATCTCCGGTTGGTATGGCGGGCGAGGCGCGTGAAATCTTGGCCCGTATGAAGGCCAGCGGCGTGACCACCGTCTTGTACAGCGGCGATCCGCTCGCTCCGCAGACGCTGACTCAGGTTGCAACTGAACAGGATTATTTCCCCGAATGGGTCATCTCTGGTTCTGCCCTTGTCGACACCACAATCTTTGCTCGCACCTATGACCAAGCTCAGTGGGCACATGCCTTTGGACCCTCAAACCTGTTTGCACGGGTTTCGGCAAAAGTGGCCGGCGCAGCTTATTTGTATAACTGGTTCTACGGAGTGCCGGCCCCAGCAAGAACCTCTGCTCCGCTCATCTTGCCCAACTTGCAGTTCCTGTACGCAGTGCTGCAAGGCATCGGCACGGACCTCTCGCCGCAGACCTTTGAAAAAACGGTCTTTGCAGCCGAGATTATTCCGGGCACGGTTCTGAGCCCGCAGCTTTCATGGGGGAGTCGTGGCATCTGGCCCAGCGTGGATTACGCCGGTGTGGATGATCAGACCGAAGTCTGGTGGGATGCAACTGCAGAGGGCCTTGATGAGTCCGGAAAGCAGGGGACCGGCATGTGGGCCTATGTGGACGGGGGCGTTCGTTACCTTCCCGGTGAATGGCCGAAGTCCACAAAGAAACTCTTTGATCCAAAGAGTGCAGTGACTCTGTATGCAGAGGCACCCGAGGGCATCACCATTCCCGATTACCAACCGTTGCCACCGGCCTAGCAGGGACTAGCGGGGACACGCCCAGTAATCCCAGATCGCACCGGCGAACGGTGCAGGAAACTGTTGCCACATAGCGACTGTGTGGGTACAGTCTCCTACATGGCTTCCTCCGACCTGCTGACTGCGTTGCCACCGCTGTTCAGGTACACCGATGCCCGGAAGCAGGGCTTGTCGGACAGGGATCTCCGCATGCTGCAGGACCGTGGAGAGATCGAGAAGATCGGCCGAGGCCTGTTCGCTGCATCAGACCTGCACGCTGACCCAGACCTCATCGAGATCGCGTTCCGAGCCCCGCTCGCTACCTTGTGCCTCACGAGCGCCTTGGCACGCCACGGCCTCACCGACGAGATCCCGGCGACCATCGACTTCGCGCTGCCGCGAGGCATGCGGCACCCTGGCACGTCAGCGCCTGCCACTTGGCACAAGTTCAGCCCAGACACGTTCAATCTTGGTCGGGAGATGCTCGACATCGGTACCGGCTACCAGATGGGCCTCTACTCAGCCGAGCGTTCGATCTGCGACGCGTTTCGGCTCCGCCATCAAGAGGGGTCCGAACTCGCCAACAATGCGTTGAAGCGCTGGCTGCGCCAACCGCGGGCACAGCCGGCCGAGCTGCTCGCCGTGGCGGCCAAGCTTGGTCCAAAGGCTGCAGGGCCTCTCCGCTCGACGCTACAGATCCTCCTGTGAACGCCTCGAAGAAGCCGACGCGAGCGACGCCCGAAGGCAATGCTCACGCACATCAGCAGGCTGACCCCACACCCACTGACTGAGCGAAGGCCCCCACCAACTCGTTTCGTCTTGCGCCTGACCCCCTATAGAGGGTCGCTCGCATTACAGAGCGGGGCAGCGCGTGCTGAGCGCTAGGAACGCACCGAGTTAAGCAGGGTCTTCTGGGCGGTCTCGAAGAAACTCTTGAAGTTCCTCGGCTAGCTCGTCGCCACTTGGCAGATCATCGAAACCAAAAGTTGGGGCTTCGTCTGGTCCTCCGAGGCCTTGGTCCATCATCTCTTCGAGTTGTAAGACCATGGTCTCATGCTGGGGATTCTCGGCTACGAGTTCGTCGAGGCGTAGGCGAGTCGCTCGGGCGTCAGTGGGAAGTTGCCCAGTCTCGATGCGAAGGTCTGCAACATCTTTGAGGCCTTCGAGGAGAGCAACGCTGGCTGCTGGATAGGCCATAGAGGACACGTAATGTGGCACCTGTGCCCACAGGCCAAGGGCAGGGATTCCAGCCTCATTGCACGCAACGTCAAGGACGGCATGAATACCGCCAGGAACGTCCAATGTGCCGCGAACATAACCATGAAGCGTTGAGGAGAGTTCCGCCGAGGAAGTGGTGACTGACAGAGAGGTTTCGCGAGTGTGGGCAACCGGAGCGGGGTACGCACCGAGTCCAACCACCATGCGGCATTCGAAAGTTTCTGCAAGTTCGACCACAGTTTGTGCAAATGCTCGCCATTCAAAGTCAGGTTCGGCTCCAAGCAGCAACAGAATGTCGTTGCCGTCGGCGTCGGTTCCTGCCCGCAGGTCAATCTCGGGCCAGCTCATATGTGTAATCAGACCATTGACTAAGTGCATGACTGGCCTGCGCGCTCGATGGTCTAGTAGGCGGTCAGCGTTGAACTCTGCAACGGGGTCGGTCCCCGCTGAGCCGAGCAACACCGACATGGCGTTCGCAGCGCCCATCCCAGCGTCGATCCAGCCCTCTAGGGCAACGATCATCACTGGCTCATGCAATTCGGGGGTGAACATCACTTCAACGAGTGGGTCATCATTCATGAAACTGACTCCTCTGCCATCTCTGCAAGGCGCTCTACCATCTGACGGAAACCAGCAATGGTTTCTTGTGTTACGTCTCCCATTGCTCCGCCGGCATAGCGGGCGTACACGCCGGCAATAATGCAGGTCAGCTTCCAGTAACCAAAGCCCACGTAGTAGTCCAAGTCGGCCAAGTCGCGACCCGAAACCTGGGCGTAGCGCTGCATCATTTCTCGTTTACGAAGAAAGCCATCAAGCGCAGTCGGCGAGGCCTGCGGCATGACCGCATCTTCCTCAGGGTCTGACCAGTAGACCCAGAGCAGGCCAAGGTCCGCCATCGGGTCGCCAAGTGTGCAGATCTCCCAATCAAGCACAGCCACAACTGAGCCGTCAGGGCCCAGCATGCAGTTATCTAGTCGGTAGTCCCCGTGAACAATGCTGGCTGGGCCTTGAGCGGGGATCTTCTCTGACAGCGCAGCGTGGACTCGATGCACCGCGTCCAAGTTCAGGCCACCTTCGACCTGTGCCTCGCTCTTTTGGAACTGTCCGTACCACCGCTTGAGTTGTCGGGCGATGTAGTTCTCTTTCGGACCAAGCTCGCCGAGGCCAATGGCATCAACGTCAACAGCATGTAAAGCCGCAAGGACGTCAATGATCGACTCGCTTGCGCGCCGGCGTGCAGCCAGATCAAGCGAGGCGGCCTGTTCAGTGCTGCGAATGACGAGGCCCTCAACAAACTCCATGACATAAAACGGTGCGCCGTTGACATCATCGCCAGCGCTGAGCCCCAGGGTCTTTGGCACGGGAAGGTCGCTTTGTTGCAGCGCCGAGATAATGCGGTGCTCTCTACCTACGTCATGAGCTGTTGCAAGGACCTGCCCGAGGGGCGGTCGCCGCAGTACCCATTTCCTACCCGGACTGCCATCTGCCGCTGCGGGTTCTGAGACTGCGAAAGTCAGATTTGAATGCCCACCTGGGATGAACTCAAAACTCAGCGGCTGGCGAAGATCACTGACTTCTTGCTGGAACCATTCACTGACGGCTTCTGGCTCGATTCCATCAATGTGCTCGGTCACTGTGCTCTTTCGGGTGGTGGGTAGGTTGGGAGTCAATCTAGTGCTGCCTCCGAGGCTTCCACACTCTCGTAGACTGTGCAGATGGTTGATGTCACAGATGCAACATTTCAGCAGGCAGTGATTGAACGCTCGGCGATTGTTCCAGTTGTCGTGGACTTGTGGGCTGAATGGTGCGGACCGTGCAAACAGCTTGGACCCATTCTCGAAAAGGTCATCGCCGAGACCCAGGGCAAGGTTGATCTAGCCAAGGTCGATGTTGACGCCAATCCGCAAATTGCTCAGGCGTTTAAGGTGCAGTCCATTCCCGCAGTGTTTGCGCTCGTGAATGGGCAACCGGTTGATCAGTTCATGGGTGCGTTGCCCGAGGCCGAGGTTGCGGCATTCGTGAACAAGCTGATTCCCGCTGAGGAAGAGACAGAGCTTTCGCGGCTCCTGTCGGCTGGTGATGAGTCATCGCTGCGGGTTGCACTCGAGCTTGAACCGGGCAACGCCGAGGTGATTGTTGCACTTGCAGAGTTGCTCGTTACCGAACAGCAGCCACAAGAAGCACTTGCTCTACTCGAAAAGATTCCAGAGTCGCCCGCTACGCGCCGAGTGGCTGCCTTGGCCCGAACCGGCTCAGTAGGCGCCGAGCAGGTTGCAGCGCAACTCACACAATTGCTCGATACTGCCAAGGACAATGAGGCCGATCGGCAGCAGTTCGTCGACCTGCTTGAGTTGATGGATGACGAGGACCCCGCCAAGGCACAATGGCGCCGAAAGCTCACCGCAAAGCTGTTTTGAGCTACGAGGCTGCGGGCTGACCCTGGCCAAACTGCAAGTCAGCTTCTATGCCGTCTTCTGTCCGCCCGTCTGCTGTCGAGGTTTGGGCTGCGAGGCGGTCCATTGTCTCGCTCAGACGTGCCCGGATCTGCCGGTCGATTGCTCGGGCAAGTTCAGCGTCGACAACTTGCTCGGCAAGGGGTCTTAGGCGAGTCACCAACTCGGTCAGCCTGGGGAGTTCATCTGTCGGGATGGGCTCGCCGAGAGGGTCAATAATCTCAGCCTTCACAAGGTCGACGAAACGTTCGGCAATTCGCTCAATATCGGTTCGAAGCGCAAGTGCATGCCCCACTACTGCGGGCACTGTCACCCCTGCAGCCACGAGCGCCGCACCGGCCTCGAGTAGGCGTGGGCTCTTCACTCGAACCTGCTCCCCATCGAATTCGAAGAGTTCGAGTTGCTCAACCTCGCTCAGCGTGTCGACCTGTACTAGGTCACCAAAGCGCTCGCTCAGTTCCTCGAGGCTGAGCGTCACTTCTGCCTCGGTACTCCAAGGGGCCGCTAGGGCTGCTTCGAATCCAAGCAACTCGCCGATATCGTGGCCTTGCTCCCAGGCCTCGAAGAGTTCGCCAATGTTCGACAGCGAGTAACCACGGTCGAGCATGCTCGAAATCAGTCGCAACCGAGCTAGGTGTTCAGAGGAGTACAGCCCAACGCGCCCCAATCGCTGGGGTGGGGGAATCAAGCCCCTGTCTTGGTAGGCGCGCACATTGCGCACGGTGGTCTCGGCGAGGCCTGCCAACTCGTCGATTCGAAATGTCGTGGGTTCTGCATTTGTTCCACTCATAGGACCTCGGCCCTTGCGCTGCTGCTTGAGTCATCCATCAGAAATTTATTATATCATTGACCAATGTCACATTTGTAACTGAGACATTGACTATTGACGTTTACATCGAACACTGTAAAGATGCTTGCATGAACCCCACTGCACCGGCGACTCTTGCAGACACTCCACTTGTTTCGCAGGCCGATACATCTGCCTTTGCCGCATTAGTCGCCCGGCTGAGTCGGCAATCGGTGGAGAAAAACCACGATGCCTATGCGGATGTGGCCTGGGACTCACCCGAGATGGCGATCGACCCACATGACAGTCGCTTTCAATTGCCCGACTGGGAATGCGTTGCTCGCACGGACTGGTACAAGTCGCAGACTCCGCAGGTGCAGGCTGCATTCGGTCTTGCTCGATACGCCACAGCCATGAAGGTGGGCGGCGAGTTTGAAAACGTCCTGCAACGTGGACTCCTGACTCATGCATTCTGGCTGCCAAATGGCGCAGTCGAGTTTCGCTACATGCATCACGAGGTGATTGAAGAGTCACAGCACACGCTGATGTTCCAAGAGTTCATCAATCGATCCGGAACCAACGTCAAGGGACTGCGACGGGATGAAAAACTCGGATCCGGTTTTGCATTGCGTTGTTCCAGAACTCGCCCGGCGCTGTTCTTCATGTTTGTACTTGGCGGAGAGGATCCAGTTGATTACCTGCAGCGGCGCAGTCTTGCCGGTCATGATCTGCACCCACTGCTCGAGCGCATCACCAGGATTCATCTGACCGAAGAGGCTCGCCACCTCTCCTTTGCCCGCAACTATCTGAAGCGGACGGTTCCGCAGCTCTCGGCAACTCGTCGCCATGCACTAGCGCTCTTTGCCCCGCTGCTCTTCGGGTCAATGGCAAGAATGATGGTGTATCCGCGTCCTAGTTTGCTCAAAGCATTTGGAGTGCCACGCAAGCAGGTTCGACAGTCACTGCGCCACCCAGACCAACGAGCGGTTCTGGCTGAGTCGGTAGCCAAGACCCGACGCACATGCACTGAGCTTGGACTCATGACCCCAGCAGCAAAGCTCTTGTGGAAAGCCTGCGGCGTCTGGGCTGATGTCAGTGCGAAGCCAGCCAGTCGTCGCCAAGCTTGAACTCCATCTCAAGCTGATCAGTCACGATTCCCTTTGAGAAGTTGGCGATCTTCCCACCGATGAGCGGGACGTTTACCGAAAGTTCGATACGCACCTCGTACAGGGTATGTGTGGCCGATTTCTTGCCTGCTGCCTGAGCAAGGGCAGTGCTGCCAGTGATCTGAATCGGCACGCCTTTGGTAACGAGTTCGAAGTTTCCTGAATAGGTGCCGTCCCCATTGCTTCGCCACTCGTCAGTTGATCTCAAGGTATTGGTGGGTTTGATGATCCGCTTTGCGAACCCCGGCACTTCTACATCTACAAGCCGATCGATGACAATGCGCAACGATGTCTCCGTTTCATCGCAGCTGATGACTTCTAAATCTCGGTGGCCCATGGCAATGAACTTGGCCTCGTGGCTAGCTGGATCGTGGAACATGTCCCAGCAGGCTTCGATCGGCGCATCAAAGGTGTGTTTGCAAAGAATCTCCATCAGGGAAGTCTTGCCGATTCTGCCGACCGGGGAGTGATACCCGGTCTCAGCGCTACTACCTGACCGGCCGCATTCGTTAGGTTCTGAAGCCTTCCCCTTGTTTTCAGCAGGTCAAACCGAGGAACCATGCAAACAAGGACGCCTACCCGCGCAGCAGAGGTCCTCGAGGCCCTTGCTCGGGAGCAAACACGCAGGCCCATGTACCGACGCTCACGCACAGAGGCAGCAAGCCCTTTCGCTCCGCCGGATCACAGCAGCGATGCTCAGGGTCAACTGCCAAGCGCGCAGCAAGATCAACCCCATGACTTGTCAGCGCGACCATCTCATATGTCAAAGTCCCCCTGGGGTCGACAGGGGATGCTCCAGTGGTTGCGGGAGTGGATGCAGGAGCGGATGCCCCAAGTAGATCTACGAAAATTGGCAGCAGTCATGTCTCTCGTTGCCTTGGTCGCACTTGGCCTTGGGTGGACCTCACTAAGGCGGCCGGCCTCGCTCGATGATCGCCTTCCGATTGCGAGCAGCAGCCCTTCAGATCAGGCTGCCCCCTCGGCTGGCGTAGCGGATCCGGCTGAAGCAGGAATCAAAGCTCCCGTCGGCGGTCAATCTGCGGCTACAGGTCCCGTGTTTGTGCATGTTGCAGGTGCAGTCCTGTCCGCTGGCGTGGTGCAACTTCCGAACGGGTCTCGGGTGGTTGATGCCGTAGCCGCTGCCGGAGGTCTGCGCCCAGATGCCGATTCCAATCGCGTGAATCTTGCGGCCACTCTGATCGATGGGTCACAGGTCATGATTCCGTCTCTCGGTCAGCCAAACCCAGTGCAAGTCCCCGTTGTTCAAGGTGCAGCCTCAGGCGCATCTGCTGGCGGAGCAAGTGCTGCTGGATCGGCCGGGGCTGGATCTGGTGCTGGCGAAGTAGCCGGTCCTGTGAACCTGAATACAGCCACTCTCGAACAACTCGAGACACTGCCAGGGGTTGGACCAGCAACGGCTCAGGCCATCCTCGCATTCCGTGACAAAGAAGGAAGCTTCAAATCCATCGAGGCACTCCTTGATGTGCGCGGCATCGGTGACGCCAAGTTCGAAGCGCTTCGTGAACTCGTTACGGTCTGAGTTCGACGCGGTGCTGTGACTGATCGATGGATGACACTCAGCGCAGCACTGATATGCGGTGCTGCGTTCTTCTCTCCAAGAATCTCTCTGGTTTTGGCGGCAGTGGTGTTCCTTGTTGGACTCATGCTGCGCAACCCGGTGCTGCTGTCGCTTGGCCTGATACTGATTGTGTGCGCCCGGGGCAATGCCTCACTCGAAGCGCTGCATGCTCCGCTGCCTCCGAGCGTGAGCGGCTTGGGGCAACTCATGGCCGACCCCGAGCCGCAAATGTTTGGGACTCAACTCCTGCTGAGCGTGGATGGCCGCCGCTATCTCGCCACGGTGCCACTACAGGATTCGGCTGTGGTTCGCCCGATGATGATGGGCGAGCATCTGCAGGTAACCGGGCGGGTCAGCGAACTGCGCGGTGCCCCCGCCGGATGGGTACAAGCCCGTCACCTAGCTGGGCGACTGCAGCTCAATTCAGTCAAGGCTGGAGGCACAACTGCACCGTGGTACCAACTTGCGAATGCAGTTCACAGCAGGGTCTCTGCTGGGGCTGACTCCTTCCCAGAGGAGCAACGCTCGCTCTATCTGGGTCTGGTTCTCGGAGATGACCGTGGGCAATCAGAGATCCTGAAGTTCCGGTTTCAAGCCTCAGGTCTGAGTCACTTGCTTGCCGTGTCAGGGCAAAACGTCGCATTCCTCCTCGCTGTGGCAGCACCTGTTCTCCGCCGAATGCCACTACGACTTCAGGTCTTCTTTGGGGTGCTCTTGCTAGCGATGTTTGCAATCGTGACTCGAGGAGAACCCTCGGTATTGCGCGCAGCAGTTATGGCAGCGATTGCATTGAGCTCGGTTGCAGCAGGCCGATTGGCCAGTGGATTGCGGGTCCTTTCCATGACGATTATTGCGCTTGTCATCACTGATCCACTCCTGGTTCATTCGATCGGGTTTCAACTCTCGATTGCTGCAACAGCGGGATTGTTGGTGATGGCACGTCCGCTAGCAGATCGCTTACCTGGGCCAGCGTGGTTTCGGCTTCCGCTTGCAGTCACGCTGGCAGCACAGGTGGCTACTGCTCCAGTTCTGGTTGCGCTTGCTGGCGGGATTCCCGCTGTTGCCACGCCGGCCAATCTGTTGGCCGTGCCGGCAGCAGGCCTAGTCATGATGCTCGGGGTGACGGTTGGTCTGGCGGCGGGGCTGATTCGCAACCCCTTGGCTCAGCTCGTGCAGATACCGTCTGAATTGTTGGTGCGCTGGATTGGATGGGTTGCCAGACTGGGCTCACAATCTGCCCTGCCGTTGTTGCGGCCATTCCAACTGCTGCTACTCGGGATTGCAGGGCTGCTGCTGTTGCTGGTCACGAGCCGCAGGTTTGCGGCGCTAGCGATACGCGCCCGATTCAAACAATCTCTGAGGCTGTTTGCGCAGTGTTTAGCGCTGTCGCTGCTCCTCATAGCTATTCGCCCAACACACCTAGCGGCCGGCGAGAGCGACCTAACCGCTGGGGCAACGCTCTGGGTCGGCACATGCGGCGGTCAGGTGCTAGCAGTTGGACCTTCCGCGAATGCTGGCGATCTGCTCGAATCCCTGTGGGGTGCTGGGGTGCGCAGGCTCGACATCGTTGTGGCCGAACATGGAAGCGCTGCCACCCGAACTGCTCAAGTAGTCGCCCAACAGTTTCAGGTCCGTCAACTTCTGTCAGTGGGTGAGCGCAGCCCTCCGGGAATGACTCCAATTGGCATGACAACTTGGAGTGCTGGAGGGGCGCAAGTTGAAGTTCGCAGAGATACTGCCCGCAAACAACGCAGAGTGACGGAACCGCGAGTCCTGCTGTCCGCTAGCGCGTGTAGCTTCTGAAACATGATTCTGGAGCTCGGAGCGGCTTACTCCTTCGACATCACCTACCGAGCTTTAGTTATGGGAATCCTGAACCGAACCCCAGACTCGTTTTTTGATGGCGGGCAATACTTCGATTTTGATGGATTCCTAGAAAAGGCCGATGGCCTTGT
>CAMDAT010000085.1 GCA_945888825.1 Bifidobacterium breve
CCAGAAGCTGCTGCAGAGGAAGTGCTCCGAGCGGCCGAGCGGTTTGTGCTCAACTCAAACGCGCCAGCGCTGCGGCATATGAATCTGATTGATCAGGGCTATACGGTGGTTGACATAACCCCTGAAGAGACACTCGTTACGATCCGCAACATCGATACGAGTGATCCGGAGGCCGAGGCTGTAGATGGTGCTCGGTTCCGTGTGCGGAAGGGGTCTCAGCGTATCGAGGTGCTGCCTACCCCTACGCATAAGGGTTCCTTCGCCTAGGTCTGGGTCGGTGTTCTCGTCAGACCGCCTTCAGGCAGTCTGCTAACATGTAAGCCTGTACGTCACGGTGGTCCCGAGAGGCCACTACGCACAGAAAGGCCATGCCTGTGGCAGAACGTGAACGAAGGATGTCGCGCCCCTACGGGGGCGTTTTTGTTGCCCGGTCACGCATCATGGACGGCGAGGATATAACCCGGGCCTTACGCCGCATGGCGCATGAGATTCTTGAACGCAACCACGGCAGCCAGGAACTCATCCTGATCGGGTTGCAGACTGGTGGCGTGCAACTTGCGCATGCCCTCGCAGCCACGCTCGAGGATATTGAGGATCTTGAACAGCATTCGCTGCCAGTGTGCACGCTTGATGTGGCCTTGTACCGCGATGACATCGGCATCCGACCTGTGATCCCCGAAGAAGTGACCGACATACCCTTCGACTTGGATTCGAAGGTTGTAGTTCTCGTCGATGATGTTCTGTTCACTGGCCGCACCATTCGTGCTGCACTCGACGCCGTCATCGACTTTGGACGGCCAAAGATGGTGCAACTGGCTGTCATGGTTGATCGCGGCCATCGTGAATTGCCGATTCGACCAGACTTTGTTGGAAAGAATCTGCCCACGAGAAGACACGAGCTCGTCAACGTCACCATGGACGGGGTCGAACTCGGTGAGTTGCAGAAGTCGTGAGCAGCAGCATGAATTCCTTGAATGCTCATGAGGCTCGGGATAAAGATCGCAGCCAACGTGCTCACCTTCTTTCGATAGCGGACCTTGACCGCGATGAGATTGAAGAGTTGCTCCGTGTCACCGATACCTTCGTAGAGGTCGGTCGCCGTCCAATCCCGAAGGTGCCAGCCCTGCGAGGGCGCACAGTTGTGATGTTGTTCTTCGAGGATTCAACGAGAACTCGTTTGAGTTTCGAGACAGCAGCCAAGCGTCTGTCGGCTGACACGATGTCTTTTTCGGTCTCCTCCTCATCTCTGAATAAGGGTGAGTCGGTTCGAGACACCATTGAGACCATCGAAGCAATGGGCATAGACGCTGTGGTTGTTCGCCATAAATCCTCTGGAGTGCCAGCGCAGATTGCACGCTGGACTTCTGCCTCGGTCATCAACGCTGGTGACGGTTGGCATCAGCACCCAACTCAAGCGCTCTTAGATGCCTATACGGCCCGTTCGCACTTGGGGTCACTAGAGGGTCGCAGAATTGCGCTGGTTGGAGACATCAAGCACTCCCGAGTGGCGCGCTCGAACATTGAGATCTTCACAGCTCTCGGTGCACAGGTCACACTTGTTGCTCCTCGCACCCTGTTGCCCGCATCACTCAGTGCTTGGCCGGTGCAGGTCAGCCAAGATCTTGATGCTGTGCTGCCGACGGTGGACGTCTGTTACTTGTTACGTATGCAACAGGAGCGAATGACCGAGGCGCTTGTGCCCTCCCTGCGTGAATACACCGCTACCTACGGCCTGACTTCGGCTCGTGCGGATCGAATGAAGGACGGCGCAATCATCATGCATCCCGGACCGATGAACCGTGGCGTAGAGATTGCGAGCGAGGTCGCGGATCGGCCAAGTGCAGTCATTACAGAGCAGGTTGCAAATGGGGTTGCTGTGCGTTCTGCAGTGCTCTTCACCTTGCTCGGTGCAGGTCGGCAGCAAAGCAGCAGCGCTGCTTACGCAGCAAACGTATCCAATGAATTATCTGTCCAAACTGATTCTGTTCTCGCAGAAGAACTCGCACATGCTGAGGAAGCCACATGATCCGCCATCCAGACACTGTGATTAAGGGAGGACGCCTCATTGATGCCTCTGGTGAGCAATCAGGAGACATCCTTATCTCCGATGGCCACATCGTCGCTGTGGGGCAAGATTTGCAGGGCGAGATTCTGATCGATGCAGGTGGCTGCATCGTCTCGCCGGGGCTCGTTGACCTTCATGCTCATCTTCGCCAGCCAGGCAAGGAGGAGACCGAGACTATTGCGAGCGGTGCGCGAGCTGCAGTTCTAGGTGGATACACCGCAGTCTTAGCTATGCCCAACACCACCCCGACCATTGACTGCGCAGCAGTGGTGCGAGAGGTACTCGAGCTCGGGCGGGCCTCAGTCTGCGACGTTCACACCACTGGGGCAATAACGGTTGGGCGCGCCGGCGAACAACTTGCACCCATGGCCGAGATGGCTGCGCTTGGAGTAAAGGTCTTTACTGATGACGGCACTGGAGTTCAAGACGATCGCTTGATGCGGCGTGCCATGGAGTACGCAAGCGGACTCGGCCTTACCTTGGCACAGCACTGTGAGGTGAACTCCCTTTCGGAGGGAACCTGCATGCATGAGGGTGAATGGTCGGCACGGCTTGGCCTTCCTGGCCAGCCAAGTGAATCTGAAGAACTCATGGTCATGAGAGATATTGCTCTTGCCAGATTGACAGGAGCCAAGATTCATTTCCAGCACATGTCTACTGCTGGATCCGCAGCGCTGATTGCAGCCGCTAAAGCCAAGGGTATGTCTGTCACTGCCGAGGCCGCACCGCATCATTTCACGCTGACTGATGCCTGCTGCGAGCAGTATGACGCAACGTTCAAAGTTCATCCTCCTCTTCGATCGCAGTCAGACCTTGAGGCAATCAAGAACGCTCTCGCCGCCGGCTCACTCGATGCCATCGCCACGGATCACGCACCACACGCGGCTGAAGATAAGGAGCTTCCCTTCGATCAGGCCCCACCTGGAATGTTGGGTCTTGAATATGCGCTAGCTCTAGCGTTCTCTGAGCTTGTAGATGGTGGCGAAATGACCGAGGCCGAAGTGTTGGCAGCGATGTCTTGGCGACCGGCTGCGATTGCGGGAATGGATAACCACGGCCAGCGTCTAGTTGTGGGAGTCCCCGCAAATCTGTGCGTTATCGACCCTTCACAACGCTGGGTGATCGACGCGACAGGGGGAGCCTCACTCAGTCGTAACGTTCCGTATGTAGGCAAAGAGGTGCGAGGAAAAGTGCGCCACACCATTGTGTTCGGTGAAGTAGTTGTTCGTGACGGGGAGGTTCAGAGATGAGTATTCAACCAGCAGCCATCGTGCTGGCAGATGGAACAGTATTTGAAGGTGAGTCGTTCGGAGCGAGCCCTGCAAGTGGAATCACCACTGGCGAGTTCGTCTTTAACACCGTGCTCAGCGGCTACCAGGAAGTGATCTCCGATCCGTCATACGCAGGGCAGATCATCACCTTCACTGCGCCCCATATTGGTAACTACGGCGTGAACAGCACTGACGAGGAATCTGCCAATCCGAGGTGCGAGGGAATCGTTGTTCGTGAGTTGTCTCGCCGCGCGAGCAGTTGGCGGGCTGAGGGAGACCTTGTCTCGTATCTTGAGCAACACGGTATCGCCGGGATCGGTGGGATCGACACCAGAAGATTGACACGGCATTTGCGAGACAACGGAGCGATTCCGGGTGCTTTCGGAACAGCATCAGAGTCTGAACTCGCTGCTGCGGCAGCTGGCGCTCCTGGCACTGAGGGCAGAGACCTAGTAGCTAGCGTCACCACAGCGCAGGCCTATACGGTCCCAACGAGCAGCGGATCTTCACGGCAAATTGTTGCCCTTGACCTTGGTATCAAGACAACGATCCTCCGCAATTTGGCCGAGTACGGAACCGTCGAAGTGGTACCGGCTTCAACGAGTGCAGAGCAGATCCTTGCTCTCAGTCCCGATGGCGTCTTTGTCTCGAACGGTCCTGGCGATCCCGCCGCTGTGGCTCACGTACCAGAGACCCTGCGTGCTCTGCTCGGGACGGTGCCAGTCTTTGGAATCTGCATGGGCCACCAGATGCTCGCTACTGCACTTGGGGGTACTACGTACAAGCTGCCCTTCGGCCATCACGGCGGAAATCACCCCGTGCGTGACCTGACCACGAACAAGGTCGAGATTACGAGTCAGAATCACAACTACTGCGTGGACGTAGATGCCCTAGCGAACGTAGAAGTGACCCACCGGAACTTGAACGATTCCACGGTCGAGGGATTTGCCTGTGAGGAGCTCTCTGCGTTTGCAGTTCAACATCATCCCGAGGCCGGACCAGGTCCACACGACAGCAGGTATCTGTTTGAACGCTTCGCCGAACTGATGGACCGGTCTGCCTCGTGAAGTCAGCTCAAGCGGTCCTGCACTGCAGAGGCCTCTTCTTTCAGGTGGTCTTGCACCCCTTGAACAATGACTTTCTCGACCCGCCCGCCGAGCAGCGGGATATGAACCTTGACCTCGCCCCGGACGGAGCGCACCGCAGCTTCCCCCTGTTGGGCAAGCGCAGCAGAGGCGTTCGCTTTCAACAGCTGAGAAGCTTGGTCTGCCAAGAAGCGCACCTGAGCCGACATGTCCTTCAACGTCCACGTCGTCTCTTCAACCCAGGCAACATCGTTCGGGTCAATAAAGCGAGAGGCCTCTTTGGGAAGTTCCACAGCGAGCACGTAGTGAAGCCGAACCACTGCAGTGTGAGCATCACGCTTGATGTCGAGCACCTCAGGGGTGCTCGTGGCCGAAAGGTCTGTCAAAGAACTCCAGAAGTTGGAGTCAAGGTAGACCTCGAGCACCTCATGAGTGGTGGCCGACCATTTTTGTTCCTCAGTAAATTTCACCTTCACAGCGTTGCACAGTCAGGTGTAAGCAGAAGGGATTTTTGCAGGGCAAAGCCTTTCGTTCAGTCCCACACAAGAAACTCCATCCCCGCTATCGCATTTCTTCAAGAAGGGTTACCTCATGCCGCGCCGTGAAGATATTGAATCCATCCTGTTGATTGGTTCCGGACCAATCGTGATCGGGCAAGCCTGCGAGTTTGATTACTCGGGGACTCAGGCATGCAGGGTGCTCAAGGAAGAGGGCTACCGGGTCATTCTGGCGAATTCAAACCCCGCCACAATCATGACTGACCCTGATTTTGCTGATGCTACGTATATCGAGCCGCTCGTAGCTGATGTCCTCGAGCGCATTCTCGACAAAGAGCGACCCGACGCTGTGCTTCCCACCCTCGGCGGTCAAACAGCACTGAATCTGGCGATGGAACTTTCAGATACTGGGATCCTCGATGCGTACGGTGTGGAACTCATTGGTGCCGATGCTCAGGCCATCCGCACAGCAGAGGATCGGGACCTCTTTAAGCAGGCCATGATCGAAATTGGGCTCAATGTGCCGGAGTCTGGGATTGCGCACGATATGACTGAAGCCGCAGCAGTGCTGGGCCAGCTTGGTCTGCCCGTAGTCATCCGCCCGGCCTACATCCTCGGTGGCAAGGGAACAGGAATTGCCTCCACCCAAGCTGAGTTCGAGTTCATGGTTGGCCGTGGCCTCGATGCCAGCCCGATCACAGAGGTGCTCATTGAGAAGTCCATCGCAGGATGGAAAGAGTTTGAGCTTGAAGTCATGCGCGATAAGGCCGATAACTGCGTGATCATCTGTTCGATCGAGAACTTTGATCCAATGGGAGTCCATACGGGTGACTCAATCACCGTCGCACCAGCTCAGACGCTGACCGACGTTGAGTATCAACTCATGCGCGATACGGCCTTTCAGGTCATGCGACGGGTGGGAGTAGAGACGGGCGGCTCCAACGTGCAGTTTGCAGTGCATCCCGAGACGGGGGAGCAGGCGATTATTGAGATGAATCCGCGAGTGAGTCGCTCCTCGGCGCTTGCCTCCAAGGCCACTGGGTTCCCGATAGCCAAGATTGCTGCAAAGCTCGCCGTGGGATACACCCTCGACGAGATCCCTAACGACATCACCAGAATGACTCCGGCAAGCTTTGAGCCCTCCATTGATTATGTGGTGACCAAAGTTCCGCGTTGGGCATTCGAGAAGTTCCCGGGAGCGGAGCCCACTCTGGGCACGCAGATGCAATCAGTCGGAGAGGTGATGGCCATCGGGCGAACCTTCCCCGAATCCCTTCAGAAGGCAATGCGCTCGCTCGAACAAGGTCGCGCTGGTCTCAACTGTGACGCAGCTGAGCAACTGTTCGATCAGGTCGAAACTGTCGAGCTGATGGCTCAAGCTGCTATCGGAACACCCGATCGGATCTTCCAAGTTGAATCTCTTCTCCGTCGCGGCGTGAGCGTGGAGGATGTGTTCCAAGCGACAAAGATTGACCGCTGGTTCCTTGATCAAATACTCATGTTGTGTGAGGAGCGAAGCACACTTGAGTCTCACAAGACTTCTGGTTCAACGTCTGGTGATGTCGTTGCATCCATGGACCGTCGAGACTGGCGTCGAGCTAAGCAGCTTGGTTTTGGAGATTCGCAGTTGGCGTACCTCTGGGATATGAGCGAAGAGGAAGTTCGAGCGGGCCGGCTAGCAGCTGGAGTTGAGGTGACGTACAAGACCGTCGACACCTGCGCCGCAGAGTTCGAGGCAGAGACCCCGTATCACTACGGCACCTATGAGGACGAGAGCGAGGTTGCACCTTCGAGTAGAGACAAGGTGATCATTCTGGGCTCTGGGCCGAATCGGATCGGGCAGGGGATCGAGTTTGACTACTGCTGTGTTCATGCATGCTTCGCTCTGTCGGATGCGGGTTTCGAGACGATCATGGTCAACTGCAACCCCGAGACGGTTTCGACTGATTACGACACATCTGATCGTCTCTACTTTGAGCCACTCTCTACCGAGGGTGTCCTCAATGTCATTGATGCCGAGAGACGCTCCGCTGAGCAAGGAGGCGGCAAGCTCGTCGGAGTGATCGTCTCATTGGGCGGACAGACCCCACTCAAGCTGGCCAACGTGTTGCCCCCAGAGCTAATCCTGGGTACCTCGGCTGCGAGTATCGACGCCGCAGAGGATCGCAACCACTGGAGTGCCCTGTGTGCCCGACTCGAGATTCCTCAGCCAGCGGGCGCAACAGCATCCACGCTAGAAGAGGCGCTCGCCACCACTGATCGCATTGGGTTTCCTGCGCTGATTCGGCCGAGCTACGTACTTGGTGGCCGTGCAATGGAGATTGTGTACGAGCCAGAGGACCTTGAACGCGCTTGGAAGGCAATCGCGTCGAACGGGTCACTTGGACGAGAGGGAGGGCTGTCTGCTGATCGTCCTGTTCTGATCGATCGGTTCTTAGAAGACGCGACAGAGGTTGACGTTGACGCTATTCGCGATGCAACAGGCGAGGTCATCATTGGCGGAATCATGGAACACGTTGAAGAAGCGGGAGTGCACTCTGGGGATTCCGCCTGCGTGATTCCGCCAGTCGGCCTCAGCGAAGCGACCATTGCCGTGATCGAGGATTACACCAGGCGTATTGCGAACTCGCTTGAGGTGAAGGGCTTGATCAACGTGCAGTTTGCAGTCAAGCGATCCGACGAGGTCCCCGGGAGCGGTCAGGTCTTTGTGATTGAGGCCAATCCGAGGGCATCGCGAACAGTTCCTTTCGTAGCAAAGGCAACTGGAGTGCCGCTGGTAAAGATTGCCGCTCGGGTCATGTGCGGTGCGACCTTAGAAGAGCTCCGAGTCGAAGGTCTCCTCGTTCCAAAGGTCCAAGGCGACCACATTGCAGTGAAAGAGGCTGTCCTTCCATGGAGTCGCTTCCCAGATGTTGATGCCGTGCTTGGACCAGAGATGCGTTCCACTGGTGAAGTCATGGGAATCGATACCTCTGTGGGTATGGCGTTTGCGAAATCTCAGCTTGCTGCGGGGGATCGCATGCCCACAGAAGGAACAGTGTTTTTCTCTCTTGCTGATCGGGACAAAGTGGTTGGCGCACGAGCAGCCAAACGATTTGTCAGTTTGGGTTTCAGTATCGTCGCCACATCCGGGACTGCTGCTTATTTGACCGAGCAGGGGATTGCGGTTGCTCAGATCGTGGCCAAAATTACAGCCGATGGATCCGACTCCGCCGCTGGTGAAGTCGACGGAGTTGAGTTGATTTCGAGCGGTGGAGTTGACCTAGTGGTCAACAGCCCGAGGGGGCGCGGGCCACGTGCAGACGGGGCACATATTCGTCGTGCAGCGGCCACGCACCTTGTGCCGTTGCTTACCACTGCAGCGGCTGCACTAGCAGCGGCCAATGGCATCGGGGACTGGGCACAGAGCGATCTACAAGTGCGAAGCCTTCAAGAGTTTCATGCCGGTGTCTGGATCTCTGAGGACTCAGCTAGTGACACTTACCTCAAGAGCAATCCCGTGGAGTTGAGATAGTGAGATCTCGCACCCAGCGTGCCGGGGCAGCGGCAGTGGACATGTCTGTGCAAATTGGGTCCGTTTGTCTGCCTGCACCACTCATGACTGCAGCAGGAACGGCCGGCTACGGGTCTGAGCTCTCTGCCTTCATGGATCTATCAGCACTTGGAGCTGTTGTGGTCAAGTCCCTCTCAGCTGATGAGTGGGCGGGGAATCCTGCGCCACGAGTTCACGAAACCCCAGCGGGAATGCTCAATAGTGTTGGCCTGCAGGGGCCTGGGGTTGCGGCCTGGCGAGAGCATGAGCTGCCCGAGTTGATAGAGACCGGGGCACGAGTGGTGGTGAGCATCTGGGGCCGAAGCGTGCAGGACTACGCCCGAGCAGCAGAAGCACTTCAGGACTGCCCCAAACAGGTGGTAGCTGTAGAAGTAAACCTCTCCTGTCCAAACCTTGATGGTGGAACGCACCTCTTTGCACACGATCCGGTTGCAACTGCGCAGGTACTCCAAGCAACTTCACAAATTGGCCTACCGCTCTGGGCCAAGCTGAGCCCCAACACCGACCGGCTCGTTGAAGTCGCAGCGGCTGCTCAAGAAGCTGGAGCAGAGGCCGTCACACTGATCAACACTGTTCTTGGGATGATCATCGATACTGAGTCGCGTCGGCCACTCCTTGGTGGAGGTGGCGGTGGTTTATCTGGTCCAGCAATTCGGCCGGTAGCAGTCCGCGCAATTCATGATGTGCACGTGGCGCTACCCGACCTTCCCATCGTTGGTGTGGGTGGCTGCGCAACTGCTGTAGACGCTGTTGAACTTATGCTGGCAGGGGCAAGCGCAGTCCAAATAGGTACCGCAAACTTTGTTCAGCCGAGCTCAGTTGAGCAGGTACAGGATGATCTGAGACACTGGTGCTTCTCTCACGGCGTTCCTCGAGTTTCCGAACTCACTGGGGGAGTGAAACACTGATGAATCCAACTACCTGCGCAGGAGCGAACTTGTGAATAGCCAAGATGCACAGAGCGGTGCCGTAGATGACAGTGTGCGAGCTCGGCTTGCGTTGGCACTCGATGTTGACGATCTCGTTGCGGCACATCGACTAGCAGTTGCAATGCGGCCATGGTTTGGGGTTGCAAAGGTTGGCCTTGAATTATTTAGCGCACATGGGCCCGATGCAATTGGCTCACTCAGAGACCTCGGTTATCAGGTGTTTCTGGACCTCAAACTCTTTGATATTCCAACGACTGTGCAGCGCTCAACCCGTGTGCTTGGTTCCTTGGGTGTCGAATACCTGACCCTTCACGCGCTCGGCGGAACCGAGATGCTCATAGCTGGAGTCGAAGGTCTTCTTGAGGGTGCGGAACGCGCAGGCCTACCAGCACCGACTGCTTTGGCAGTCACAGTGTTGACGAGTGATGACACTGCACCCCCGCACATCGTGCCGAACCGGGTTCGTCTTGCACTAGAAAGCGGCTGCGGAGGTTTGGTACTAGCAGCAGAAGACCTGCAGACTGCCCGGGAACTGGCTCCGCGTTTGAAGCGAGTTGTTCCGGGAATTCGTCTAGCTGGCGGACAGCGTCACGATCAAGCTCGAGCGGCAAGTCCCCAAGAAGCAGTTGCAAACGGCGCCGACCTGCTGGTGATTGGTCGGGCGGTTACAAACGCAGATGATCCCGCAGCGGCAGCAGCAGCTATTGCCGCAGCCATTTAGTGACTGATCAGTTGATCCCGAGCAATGAGGCCTTAGTGGAACGTGAAACGGCACTGGCCTGGGCCGGTTCTGTGCGCAGTACCCGGTATCAGATTCGAGAGCAGCTCCGTTCCGAAGAGCTGACCCTGAGTGAGCTTCTGCAGCTTGCGCAAAAAGACGCACGTGTTGGTCAGATCAAGTTGCTCTGGGCGTTGGAATCATTTCCAGGAGCCCGCAAAGTAGATACCCGTAGGCAGCTTGGGAAGCTGCAGATCTCTGAGATGACCTTGATTGATGAGTT
>CAMDAT010000086.1 GCA_945888825.1 Bifidobacterium breve
GGCCCGCGAGCAAGAACTGATGGTGGCTCAAGGTCGAAGCGATGGTCGCCTCGTGGTGATTGTGCCGGAGACAAAGGATGGCGTCAGCACCGGTTTGCAGTTGTTGCACGTCAACGTGATTGATCACCTACCGGCAGCTACTGCTCGAGCAGTTCTGCAGGGGTATCGACGCAGGTATCAGGCGCTCCGAGATGCCGTCACCGAAACCGAGGATGTGTTCCGTGAGGATCTCTTGGCGGAGCAGTCGGTGGCAGACTTGCTCACCGTATCGATTTTGAGTCTTGCCGACCGCTGGCGGTCGTGACTGTTCCACCTGATCTGCCAGTTCTTAATCTGGCAGAGTTCGATCTGGCAGCTCTTGATCTGGCAGCTCTTGATCTGCCGTTGGGGTCGATACGCGGTGTTGGCATCGATCTAGTCCAGATCAGTCGCCTTGATGCCGCTCTGACACGTCAACCCTCTTTGCAACAGAGACTCTTTACTGCTCAGGAGTACGAATCTGCTCACAGCCTGACTGCTGGGCAAGTTGAGCCTGTTGCCCAGCTTGCAATGTTCTTTGCAGCAAAAGAATCCGTCATGAAGGCCCTTGGTCGGGGGATCGACTCGATGGCATTCACCGAAATCGAGATTGGGCGAGCACCCGATACTTCTTGGGAGCTGACCCTGAGTGGCCGCGCAGCATTACTCGCCGGCCAAGTCGGCGTGAATACATGGCATCTCTCTATGACCTACACCCCCGCGATGGCCCAAGCCCTCGTGCTTGGGCTTGCTGTTTGATCCTCAGTAGGTGCCACAGCAGATGCCGCGTCCCTAGTGGTCACGAGTCCAAGTTGCGGGTAGAGCGCATCACAAGGATCTCGCTGCAAGACTGTCGATGTGATTCCAATCCTGACCCCGACAGAGATGACCGCAGTCGATGCCGCTGCACCCGAACCCTTTGAGGTGCTCGTGCACCGGGCTGGCTTTGCCGTGGCATCAGCGGCGCTTCGTCTGCTCGGAGGCAGCTACGGCAGACGCGTGGTGGTGGTTGCAGGACCGGGGAATAATGGCCAAGACGGCCGAGTAGCCGCTCAGATGCTGCGTCGTAGCGGGGTGCGGGTGACCGTGCTTGAACAATCACCCGATCTGAAGTCACTGCCCTCATGTGACTTGGTAATCGATGCCGGATACGGCACGGGGTTTCATGGAACCCATCATGGCTTTAGCAGTGATAGCCCCGTGCTCGCAGTGGATATCTGCTCCGGACTAAATGGTCTCACTGGCGAGATATCGGGATCTGTTGCCCCGGCTGTCAAGACAGTGAGTTTCGCTGCGCTCAAGCCGGGGTTGCTCTTTGGTGATGGTCCAGAGGTGAGCGGCCGGGTGCATGTTGCTGATATTGGCCTTGATGTCACCGCTGCGAGCATGCACCTAGTAACGGACAGCGATCTGCGCAGTTGGGTTCCGAAGCGTGAGCCGAGGGCGCACAAATGGAGCCATGCAGTGTGGTTGATTGCAGGGTCTCCGGGAATGTCTGGGGCAGCTCAGCTTGCCGCCACTGCAGCCCTGCGCGGCGGAGCGGGGTACCTGCGCTTATCCACCCCCGGCGGGACCTGCCCAACCATGCCCATTGAAGCCGTCGGGTATCCCCTCAACGCACAGTCTTGGGCAAGCGAAGTGGTGATGCAGGCTGAACGATTTCAGGTGGTGGCAGTTGGCCCGGGCCTCGGTAGGTCAGAGGGCACTCGAGTGCAGGTACGAGAACTCGTTTCCCAACTCAACCGGCCTCTGCTGCTCGACGGGGATGCACTCTGGGCGCTTGGCTTACAAGCCGGCGAGTTGTTGAAACAGCGCAGGTCTACAACGATCATTACTCCCCATGATGGGGAGTTCGAACAACTCATGGGTCATCAGCCAGGTGCCGACCGCATCGCTGCGGCCCGAGAATTAGCAGCAGCCACAGGGGCCGTAGTGTTGCTGAAGGGCCAAGCCACCGTGGTGACACAGACGGGCAGCGGCTGCCTAGTGGTGCGATCCGGGGACTCAAGACTCGCAACCGCTGGAACAGGCGATGTCCTAACGGGGCTCATTGCAGCGCACCTAGCCCTAGGTGCCGATCCGCTTCGGGCGGCGGCTTCCGCAGCACAGCTTCATGGCCGGGCATCCATGCTTGGACCCGAGCGAGGCCTGCTGGCCTCGGACATCGCTGGGTTGATAGCAGTGGCATGGAATCAGTGCGAGGCAGAGCAACCGCGGTAGTGGAGGAGTCTGACCTTGTGTACCTAGAGCGCGTACTCTGGACAAGTGCCACGCCATGCCGCCATAGAGGTTGACCTCAGCGCAATTACTGCAAACGCTCGAGCGATCCTCGCTGCTTCTTCGGGCGCCCAACTCTGTGCAGTAGTCAAGGCCGACGGATATGGCCACGGCGCAGTACAAGTTGCAACAGCAGCGTTAGATGGCGGAGCGACTTGGCTTGCCGTTGCGCTGGTCGAAGAGGGGGCCTTACTCCGAGCAGCAGGGATTGACGCGCCGATTCTGCTGCTCTCGGAACCACCTGCTGATTGCATGGCAGAGGCGCTGGCGTTGGGGTTGACTCCAACCGTATACACGGCAGAGGGTGTGGCAGCCGCTCGGCAAGCCGTCCAGGACGCAACAGCCCGGCCGAGTGTCTGGTCGGTTCACCTCAAGGTTGATACTGGAATGCATCGGGTTGGAGCGCACCCTTCGGATGCGATTGAGATCGCTCGATCCATCCATGCTTCGAGCGAATTGCAGATTGGTGGAACCTTTACCCACTTTGCGGTCGCCGATGACCTTGAGCGTTCAGAGACTGCAGAACAACTTGCACTCTTTGAGCTCTTCCTTGAGCAACTCAACGCCGAGCAGATCGACCCAGGACTCGTTCATGCCGCCAATTCAGCGGGAGTGCTCGGTCACCTTCAAGCTCATCTTGACCTGGTGCGATCAGGAATCGCGATCTACGGGTTAGCTCCCTCAATCAGCTTGGATTCCGTTGCACAGTTGCAACCCGCACTGCGCCTGAGTTCCGAGGTCTCGATGGTGAAATCAGTCGAGGCAAACCGGGGTGTCAGCTATGGCCTGCAGCACGTCTTTAGTAAAGAAGCGCGGGTCGCGATTGTTCCGCTTGGCTATGCGGACGGGGTTGATCGCAGGCTGGGCCTACTAGGTGGACAGGTTCTTATCGGTGGGGTTCGCCGCCCAATGCGTGGAGTGGTCACCATGGATCAACTCATCGTTGAAGTCACCGATGGGCCCGAAGTACAAGTTGGCGATGAGGTTGTGTTGCTCGGAGGCCAAGGAGAAGAGCAGATCCCTGCACAGGAATGGGCCGATCTTCTTGACACGATTACCTATGAGGTGGTCTGTCGATTGAGTACTCGGATTCCGCGGCGATACGTGTCCTCGGGCCCGCATTCCTGATGCGGGTCATTCTGTACCGGAGTGGGCAGACAGATAGTGTGACGGAGTGAACTGTTTCTCAACCCGCTACCAACGCTGAGATGAACTCGCCAATGAATTCAGGCCGTGTACAGGCAGGTAGCTCATCGCCGGAACAGACCCGAGAGCTTGCCGCTGCAATTGCGGAACTTGCTCGCCCCTGTGACTTAGTGCTCCTTGTTGGTGACCTTGGTGCCGGGAAGACTGCGTTTACCCAAGGCTTCGGAAGAGGCCTCGGGGTAGACGATCAGATCACGAGTCCGACCTTTGCGTTAGTGCAGAGCTACACCGGGCGCTTGGACTTGTACCACCTAGATGTTTACCGACTGGAACACATGAACGAGGCCCTAGATCTGGGCTTGTCTGAAATGCTCGATGACGAGTCGGTGACTGTTATTGAATGGGGCGACAAAATCACTCAAGCATTGCCACGCGATTACCTAGAGGTGAGCATCACCTTCGGTCAAGGCGAAGAGGACCGCTTGTTCGAGTTGCGACCAGTTGGCTCGCGTTGGCAAGCCCGAATGAGGGCACTCACCGTGGCATTAAGTGCTTGGTCTCTGTTGGGAGAGTCTCAATCGAGTGAGCCGTTATCAGGTGAGTCAGCAACAGGAGAACCCCCATGTTGATTCTGGGAATCGAGACGGCCACTGTTCAAGCGGGCTGCGCAATCGGTGGCCACGAAGGGGTTCTTGCCTCTGCCCATTCGGCCAAAGGGAAGCGCCATGCAGAGAACCTGACTCCTGCCATTGCGTTCATCTGCGAGCAAGCTCAGATTGAACTGTCAGAGATCGGCCTCGTGGCGGTGGACATTGGGCCAGGGCTGTTTACGGGGTTGCGAGTCGGGGTTGCAACAGCCAAGGCAGTTGCCTTTGCGCTGCGTGTTCCCATGATTGGTGTGTCGAGTCTGGACTTGTTGGCTTTCCCTGTTCGCTTTACGCCACGCCTGATTGTTGCGGCGATCGACGCTCGCCGAAATGAGTTGTATTACGCGCTGTATCGACAAGTGCCTGGCGGAGTGCAGAGAATCTCTGAACCAACTGTTGGAAGTGCCGATGATCTGGCCTCTGAGTTGCTCGCTCTGAGCGAGGAGGTGCTGTTAGTCGGCGACGGAGCCCATCGCTACCGCGAGGCCTTTGACGGTCTCACCAAAGTAGAGATAGTGGATCAAGGGAATAGCTTTCCCTCGGCCGCTTCTCTGGTGCAGCTAGCGCATGCACAGGCTCTGCGTGAGGACTTTCAGCAGATTGATTCCATTCAGCCGATGTATCTACGTCGGCCTGACGCAGAAATTAACTGGGCGACAAGAGACTCTGCGCCATGACTGTCAGCCTGACAGGTTCGCCAGACTCCGCAGTCTCTAGTTCGCTCATCACGATCTCGCCGATGAGGCGCCGTCACCTGCGTGGAGTGGTGGCCATCGAGCAACAGGCGAGCTCTCACCCCTGGTCGCTGGGGTTGTTCTTGGGTGAACTCCGAATGCCGACGAGCCGCTCCTACGTAGTAGCGCTTGATCGCCATGTTGTGGTTGGGTTCAGCGGCCTGATGTACACCGGGGACGAAGGCCACATCACCAACATTGCAGTGCAGCCCGACTACCGGCGCTTGGGTATTGCCCAGCGGATGCTCCTCGGAACCATGAGACAAGCCATGTTGCATGGCCTTACTGCGGTCACCCTCGAGGTGCGCGCTAGTAACGAAGCAGCTCAAAAGTTGTATCAGGGGTTTGGTTTTGCGCCCGGTGGTATTCGCCATAAGTACTACTCGGACCCTCGAGAGGATGCGCTGATCATGTGGGCACACGATGTAAACAGCACTGGCTATGACCAGAGGCTGAGCGGCATTGAGAGTGCCTCGCAGCAGCAGGCTCGACTAGGAGACCAGGCCCGACTAGGAGACGCGGAATGAGCGATGCAGAGTTGATCATCTTGGGCATTGAAACCTCTTGTGATGAAACAGCGGCCGCCTGCGTCCGCGGGGGCACCGATGTGTTGTCCTCTGTGGTGAGTTCGCAAGTGGACCTTCATGCTCGCTTCGGTGGGGTTGTCCCCGAGATTGCGAGTCGTGCGCACAACGAACTCATCATTCCGGTGACGGCGCGAGCGCTCGTAGAGGCCGGCCTAGATGGAAGCCGGATCGATGCGGTTGCTGCCACCACTGGCCCCGGGCTGATCGGCGCGCTGCTGGTGGGCGTTTCTGCTGCCAAAGCACTTGCGTTGACCTGGGATGTGCCGTTTATCTCGGTGAACCATCTCGAGGCGCACCTGTACGCAGCGTTTCTTGAAGATCCCGAACTGACCTTTCCGCTGGTGGTTTTGCTGGTCTCGGGTGGTCACACAATGTTGGTCTGTATGGAAGGCCACGGTCAGTACCGCCTGTTGGGTTCAACACTCGACGATGCTGCCGGTGAAGCCTTCGATAAGGTCGCCCGGTTCTTGGGGCTCGGTTACCCGGGTGGTCCAGCCATTGATCATGAGGCCCTCTCGGGAGACCCAGAGGCCATTGCCTTTCCTCGATCCATGATGGATCAGGGGCTGGATTTCTCGTTCAGTGGGCTCAAGACCTCGGTGGTGAACTACGTGCGAAAGCACCCCGAAGTTTCAACTGCCGATGTGGCGGCCAGCTTTCAAGCAGCTGTGGTTGATGTGTTGGTGACAAAGGCTCGTCGGGCAGCCGCCGAGGTTGGCGCAACTGCGCTTGCAATTGGTGGGGGAGTGGCCGCCAATTCGCTTTTGCGGGAGCAGTTCCTTGGTGCCTGCGCAACAGATGGTCTGCACGGGTTCTTGCCAAGTAGGTCCATGTGTACAGATAACGCTGCAATGATCGCGTCTGCCGGTTGGTACGAATACCGACTACACGGGGCATCTTCGCTTGCAACGGGAGCAAACCCCAATCTGCGACTCTCTACTATTGCGTGAGGGCTGTTAGATGAGCACTGCTAGATGAGTGCTGCTAGATGAGTGCTGCTAGCAGTCCGCTCGACTGGGCTGGGCGTTGTACTCAGCAAGCAGAATCTTGTGCGGAGTTGGGGTCACCGCTGTATGCGCGGTTGCTGAGTCTGCTGGCGATCGAGGTTGCACAAACTGGCCCAACCTGGGAGGTCATTGCCCCCTGGGCTGAGCTTCGATTTGGCCAAGCTGGTCCATTGCGTCTGCTCGGCGCTGCGCACCGCTTGGCATTAAGCGGTGCTGCGCCAAGTTGGGCGCGTGTGTTGCCAAGCTGCGGCGGCGAGGTTCCGATCACGAATGGCGAGTTGATCTCTGTGTGGTCTGAGTTAGTTCGAACCCACGGCCAAGAGTTATCGGATGGTCTTGACTACGAGGTGCAGACAAATGAAGTTGCCCGCTCTGCTGGACTGGCGCTGGGTTTGGCCAGCACTGCGTTCAACTCCGCTCGGCTTGTCGAGTTGGGGTGTTCAGCAGGGCTGAATCTGCGTCTGGATCAGTTCTGCATTGAGCTTGCATCCACGGGAGATTCCGAGGGGGTAGGCAGCAGTAGCAAGCTGCTCGGCGATCCGAGAAGCACCGTCCGGATCTCACCAGAACTCCGAACTGCTGCGCCGCACCCGCTGGCTCAGCTGCCGCGAGTTACAGAGCGAATTGGGATCGACCCTCATCCGTTAGATGCCACAACTGAGCAGGGCAGGTTGCAACTCCTAGGTTTTGTTTGGCCTGATCAGCTGCAAAGAATCGAGCGCTGCAAGGCAGCAATCAAGATTGCTAGCAGCGTGCCGGCTGTCCTCATGCAATCGGCGCTCATGCAATCGGCGCTCATGCAATCGGCTGATTCAGCAAGTGAAGGTGAAACTGAACAGGTCTCGGCAAGGCCTCCAGTTGCCCTTCCCGACACTGCAGAACTCTTGGAATCCCTGTTGGCTGATGAGCAGCCCACAGTCATTCAACAGTCAATTGTGTGGCAGTACATCCCGCCAGAGTTGCGGTGGCGGATAACTGCTGTGATCGAGGCTGCCGGCCGCCGCGCAACCCCGGAGGCACCTTTGGCCTGGGTTCGCTTTGAGCCTGATGAGTGGGATCGAAAGCGTGCAGCGGTTTGGCTGCGCACATGGCCAACTGGCACTGATTTTCTTGTGGCTCAGGTTGATTATCACGGCCGTTGGATAGCCCCACAGCAAGCCATTAGCACTCGCTGACTGTGACTGCTAACGTTGGCACTCGATAACACCGAGTGCTAACGCCAACGGAGGCAAGCCAGAATGAGTATTCAACCCCTTGAAGATCGCATCGTCGTGCGCCCGGCTGAGGCCGAGGAAACTACAGCGAGCGGTCTGGTCATTCCAGATTCAGCAAAAGAGAAGCCACAGCAGGGCGAAGTCCTTGCAGTGGGTCCCGGTCGTCGTTCAGAGACTGGCGACCTGATTCCCCTCGACATCGCAGTCGGCGACACCGTCGTGTACTCCAAGTATGGCGGCACCGAAATCACTGTCGAAGGTGAAGACGTCCTCATCCTTGCTGGTCGCGACATCCTCGCAACCATCAAGTAGCCCCGAGCCGAACCAAGAACGAGAAGAGAACATATGTCCAAGATCCTAAAGTTTGACGACGAAGCTCGTCGTGCTCTCGAAGCTGGCGTGAACAAGCTGGCCGACGCAGTCAAGGTCACGATCGGTCCCAAGGGCCGCAACGTGGTACTCGACAAAAAATTTGGTGCCCCCACCATCACCAACGATGGCGTGTCCATCGCTCGTGAGATTGAACTCGAAGACCCCTTCGAGAACATGGGAGCGCAGCTTGTCAAAGAGGTAGCAACCAAGACCAACGACATCGCTGGCGACGGAACTACCACTGCAACCGTGTTGGCCCAGGCACTCGTGCGTGAAGGTCTGCGCAACGTTGCTGCTGGAGCCAACCCAATGGGCGTCAAGCGCGGCATGGAAGCAGCAGTTGCTTCGGCGGTTAGCTCCATTGCAGATCTCGCCAAAGAGATTGATGAGAAGTCAGAGATTGCGCAAGTCGCAGCAATCTCCGCAGCTGATCAGTCCATTGGTGATGTCATTGCGGACGCCATCGACAAGGTTGGCAAGGACGGTGTCGTTACCGTTGAAGAGTCCAACACCTTTGGCATCGACTTGGAATTCACCGAGGGTATGCAGTTCGACAAGGGTTACCTATCCCCGTACTTCGTCACTGACGCAGAGCGTCAAGAAGCAGTACTCGAAGACCCATACATCTTGTTGTTCAACTCCAAGATCACCTCGGTACAGGATCTTCTTCCTGTCCTCGAGAAGGTCATGCAGTCAGGCAAGCCATTGTTGATCATCTCTGAAGATGTCGAGGGCGAAGCCCTTGCAACGTTGGTAGTCAACAAGATCCGTGGAACCTTCAACTCAGTTGCCGTCAAGGCTCCTGGATTTGGTGAACGTCGCAAGGCAATGCTGCAGGACCTTGCAGTCTTGACCGGCGGTCAGGTCATTGCCGAAGAGGTTGGCCTGAAGCTTGATAACGCCACACTCGACCTGTTGGGCAACGCCCGTAAGGTTGTTGTCACCAAGGACCTCACCACCATCATCGAGGGTGCAGGAACTGCAGACGACGTCAGTGGCCGTGTTGCACAGATCAAAGCTGAGATCGACAACACCGATTCAGACTGGGACCGCGAGAAGCTGCAAGAACGCCTCGCCAAGTTGTCTGGCGGCGTTGCAGTGGTCAAGGTTGGCGCAGCCACAGAGGTTGAGCTCAAAGAGAAGAAGCACCGCATCGAAGATGCACTCTCTGCGACTCGTGCAGCCATCGAAGAGGGCATCGTAGCCGGAGGCGGAACCGCTTTGGTTCGTGCCAAGAGCGCAGTTGCTGTCACCATCGAAGGCCTTGAGGGCGACGAGAAGACTGGCGCCACCATCGTGTTGCGTGCACTCGATGCACCAGCTCGCATGATTGCCGATAACGCGGGCCTTGAAGGTGCTGTCATCGTGCAGCAGCTTGAGCAAGAGACCGGCAACATCGGCTTCAACGCTGCTACTGGCGTGTTCGAGGATCTGCTCAAGGCAGGCGTGATCGATCCTGCCAAGGTGACCCGTGCGGCGCTGCAGAACGCAGCCTCAATCGCTAGCTTGCTCCTCACCACCGAGTGCCTCATTGCTGACAAGCCTGAAGAGGGTGGCGCCGGCGGCGGCATGCCCGACATGGGCGGCATGGGCGGCATGGGCGGAATGATGTAATCCCAGTTGTTGATAAGGGGCCAGATCCAATTGGGTCTGGCCCCTTTTCGCGTCCGAGAACAGCGTCCCCTCAGATGCAAGTAGCCTGAAGTGATGGAACCCCATCCCGCCGTTGACCCAAACAAGTTGCTCAAGTTCTGGCAGGAGTGGGAAACGGGAGAGACCACACCTGGTCGAGTGATGAGCAACCTGAAGACCGCTGGCATGAAGGAGCTGCTCGAACAGCTCGTTGCGGATCTCGCCCCTAGCGCTTGAACGGGCGTGGCGGTCCGCAGATTATTCCGCGGCCAAAACTTTGGACTCCAGGCAGGGCAGCCCCTTGGGAATCGCTCACCTTGGGGCATAGCACTGAGGTGGCAGACACTGCACGAGCGGTGCTTCCACTCGGTCGACTCGGCAGCGAGTCACCAGTCAAGCAACGTGGTGGGCAGGCTTCTGCAGTGCTGATCCCGCTCTACCCGGAGCAGGACGAGATGCATGTCATCCTGACTCGTCGTGCGCATACGCTTCGCACCCATGCGGGCGAGGTCAGCTTTCCTGGTGGTCGAGCCGAACCGGGGGAGGACGCCTTTACCACTGCAGCCCGCGAGGCTCACGAAGAGATCGGCTTGTTACCCGAGTTGGTCGAGCCGCTCGGCGAGCTTGATCACCTAACCACGGTGACGCAGCGGAACTACATCGTGCCGGTGCTTGGACTCCTCACGGAGCGGCCCCAGCAGCGAATCAATCCGGCAGAGGTTGACAAAGTCATTCATGTATCGCTCTCG
>CAMDAT010000087.1 GCA_945888825.1 Bifidobacterium breve
AAGGCATGCGCCGAAGTGAAGATCAGATCAGTGATGTAATCCTCATCCTTGAGACGAGCACCTGCCACACCGCGGCCTCCTCGAGCCTGAGTTCGGAAGGTGTCTGCAGCGACAGTCTTGACATAGCCACGTGCTGTCATCACAACAACAACTTCCTCATCGTCGATGAGGTCCTCGATCTCTAGGTCACCGTCATCATGCTCGAGGGTTGTTTTGCGTGGTGTTGCAAACTCGTCACGAATCTCGGTCATCTCGTCTTTGATGACCTGTCGTAGAACGGTGTCATCGGCAAGAATATTTTGCAGAAACTGGATGGTCTCGCGAAGCGTGGCCATCTCTTCTTCTAGTCGTTCCCGGCCAAGCCTGGTCAGCGTAGACAAACGCATATCGACAATTTCTGTAGCCTGAATCTCACTAAACTCAAAGCCCTCACCCTGCAAAGCGAGGATCGCCGCAGCACGATCAGCTGAGGCTCGAATCTTTGCGATGATCTCGTCGATCAGGTCAAGCGCCTTGAGGAATCCTTCAACGATATGTGCGCGACGTTGCGCTTTGTCCAAGCGGAACTGGGTACGCCGGGTAATCACCTCGACTTGATGATCGATGTAATGCACCAGCGCTTCACGAAGGTTGAGCGTTCGTGGCACGCCGTCTACGAGCGCCACAAAGTTGGTGGCAAAGGTAGTCTGCAAAGGTGTGTGCTTATACAAGTTATTGAGGAGCACGTTGGCGGGGGTATCACGCTTGAGTTCAATGACTAGGCGGGTTACGCCTCGAGATCGTTCGTTTCGAATCTCTCGGACACCCTCAATCACCCGAGCATTGGCGAGCTCAGCAATCTTCTCTTCGATTGTTTCGACCGAGGTTTGATACGGGATCTCGGTGACAACGATGCGGTCACCTTTGGGCCCCTCTTCGATCTCTGCTTTGGCCCGCATTTTAATGGAGCCACGGCCAGTGCGGATGGCCGAGATCAGACCCGCTCTACCCATAATCTGCGCACCGGTTGGAAAGTCGGGGCCCTTCACAAACTCCATCAGGTCATCAGGAGTTGCCTCGGGATTGTCGATCAAATGCAGCGTTGCATCGATGACTTCACCAAGATTATGAGGCGGAATATTGGTGGCCATTCCAACTGCAATACCTTGACTGCCATTCACCAACAGGTTCGGGAACCTGCCAGGCAGAACCTTTGGCTCCTCTGTCGAACCATCAAAGTTCGGTGCGAAGTTGACTGTGTTTTCGTCAATTCCGGCCAACATATGCATGGCGAGCGGAGTGAGCCGACATTCGGTGTAGCGGTAGGCAGCTGGTGGGTCCGAGGGTGAACCGAAATTCCCGTGAGGATCAATGAGCGGGTGGCGAAGCGAGAAGTTCTGACCCATACGAACTAGGGCGTCATAGACCGACTGGTCGCCGTGGGGATGGTATTTACCAAGAACGTCACCAACCACCGTGGCACATTTGCGATGGTTTCTGTCTGGCCGCAGGCCTGCCTCGTGCATGGCCCAGAGAATCCTGCGATGAACAGGTTTCAGGCCGTCTCGTGCATCGGGAAGAGCGCGAGCCACAATGACGGACATGGCGTAGTCCAAGAAGGACTGCTCCATCTCTTGTTGAATCTCAATCGGTTCTATCCGACCAAATGTTGTTCCAGGCACTGCTCCGTCTACGGGCGTGTCAGGGCTTTGTTGGCCGGATTCCTCCGGCGCGGTGTCATCACTCATACAGTCAAACTCCGGTGTTGTTGAGCTAGATATCTAAGAAACGCACATCTGAGGCGTTGGTTTGAATGAAGTGCTTTCGGCTCTCGACGTCGTCGCCCATAAGAATCGAAAAAACCTCGTCAGCTATGACTGCTTGTTCGACTGAGATCTGCAACAGGGTGCGTCGCGCTGGGTCCATGGTGGTTGCCCATAGTTCCTCTGCGTCCATCTCACCAAGGCCCTTGAGTCGTTGGAACTCGTTTTTGTGATTTGGGTGCTCAGCTATGAACGCCGATTTTGCTGCATCGTCTTTGAGATAGATCTTGTTGCGCCCAACCTCGGTTGAGAACAATGGAGGCTGAGCAATAAAGATGTGCCCTCCCTCGAGGAGCGGGCGCATCTGCCGGAAGAAAAATGTCAGGAGCAAAGTCCGAATGTGGCTACCGTCCACGTCCGCATCACACATCAGGACGATCTTGTGATACCGGATCTTGTCGAGGTCGTATTCCTCGCCAACTCCTGCACCAATCGCAGAGATCAAGGCTTGCACTTCGGTGTTTTTGAGCATCTTGTCGAGGCGTGCTCGCTCTACGTTCAGGATCTTGCCGCGAATCGGCAGGATTGCCATTGTTGCTGGGTTGCGAGCGTCTTTGGCTGAACCACCAGCGGAGTTTCCTTCGACGATGTACAACTCGGACTCTCGTGGGTCTTTCGAGGCACAATCAGCCAACTTGCCTGGCAGCCCGGCGCCGTCGAGCGCTGACTTTCTGCGGGTGGCGTCACGGGCATTTCGGGCCGCTTCACGAGCACGTCCCGCTTGAACAGCTTTTTGTAACACCCTCTTTGCCTCGGATGGGTGCTCTTCTAGCCATTCAGCCAGCTTCTCGTTAGTTGCTCTCTCTACGAGTGATCGCATTGGAACGTTGCCGAGTTTGGCTTTGGTTTGGCCTTCGAACTGCGGGTCTGTCAGCTTGACCGAGATGATTGCGGTGAGACCCTCTCGAATGTCCTCGCCCTGCAGATTGATATCTTTTTCTTTGAGAAATTGATGGTCACGCGCGTACTTGTTGATGGTATTCGTGAGGGACTTCTTGAAGCCCTCCTCGTGCATGCCACCTTCGATGGTGCTAATTCCGTTGGCAAATGAGTGCAGGCCGTCTGAGTTGTACCCCGTGTTCCACTGGAAGGCCAGTTCGAACTCCATGGAACTCGTTTCGGTCTCTTCGCTCTGTTTCAGGTACCCCACGTCACTGAACAGCGCTTCTTTTGAAGCGTTGACGTGGCGGACAAAGTCTTTGATGCCACCCTCGTAGCAGTAGACCATCTTGTCTTGGTTTTGCTCGGGCCGCTCATCTACAAAGCTGATCTCTAGACCAGCGTTCAAGAACGCCATCATTTGGAACCGTTCTGTGAGCGTGGCTGCGCGGAAGACAATTCCCTCGACAAAGATCGTGGGGTCGGGCCAAAAACGAACGGTAGTTCCGGTTCGAGGCTGGCCTTCTTCGGTTAGTTCCGAGGGCTTCAGCGGTTCGAGTCGTTCCACCAACTTGCCACCATCGGCAAAGACCATGCGATAGGTCATGCCGCCGCGATCGATCTCTACTTCTACCCGCATGGAGAGAGCATTCACCACAGAGATTCCAACACCGTGCAACCCACCAGAGACTTTGTAACCGCTACCGCCGAACTTGCCGCCGGCGTGCAACACTGTCAGGACAACCTCGGCCGCCTTTAGTTCAGGATCTGAGTTTGATTGGTCAACAGGAATGCCCCGGCCGTCGTCTCGCACCTCGCAACCACCGTCAGGTAGCAGCCGAACCTGAATCGACTTAGCATGACCCGCCATGGCTTCATCAACGGAGTTATCTACAACCTCGTAGACCATATGGTGCAGGCCATTAGGCCCCGTGGAACCAATGTACATTCCAGGTCGTTTTCGAACGGCTTCGAGACCTTCGAGTACCTGAATCGCGTCGGCACCGTAGTCATTGGATTCTGGGGACAAGCCTTGCCTCCGGGCAGCTAAGTAGCATACTGACACTGCTTATTTCACCAATTTTCCGGTTGTGGACAACCTGTGGAGTAACTGGTGAAACTTGTAAAGTGTCGGATGATTATCATACCACCTGCTGAGGCCAACATTGGACCGTTTAAGGGGTCCCGCGCCCCGGTTTAATTGCAGTCTGACGGAAGTTGACCTCGCAAGGGGTTTAGCGCTGCACCTTGAGCTTCAAATCAGTGAAGTTCTCACCACCAGTAAGTGCATTTGCGGCTCCGAGTAGCTCGGTTCGGCTCCATTTAAGATGGTCAGCTATCGCCGGGTCGTCAACTGAAATAACCAACACCTGGTTACGGACTGACTCCAAAACACAGTGGCTCGCCAGTTCAGCTCCCAGGAGTCCAACCCAATTATCTTCCAGCGTGCCAAGGACATCTGAACAAGCCAAGCCAAGGCGGCGGTGCAGCGTTTCAATCGTCTCGGCTATGCCATGGGTGTGATCCGCTGGCGAAGAAAGTGGTTCCCAAGACATACCCGACCGTACTCCTTCGCGCCCGCTACCCGCTTACTTCGTGGTCAGGAGCCATCTCTGGAAGACGACGGGTACTCGAAGCAATGTGAATCTCTTGGGCCGCAACGACCTCAGGAGGCAACCCCGACGCTGTAGACAACAATGTCTGCCCCTCGGGAAGGGACCGCAACAACGCAGCAGACCGGTACGGATCGAGCTCAGAGAACACATCGTCAAGTAAGAGAACCGGTGCTGTTTTGGTCACCTCTAGGACAAGTCGGTGGGCGGCTAGCCGGAGTGCCAGAGCAATTGATCGTTGTTCACCTTGCGATGCGTGCGTGCGTGCCGGCATGGCATTGAGTTCAAGAAATAAGTCATCACGATGTGGTCCAACAAGCGTCAACCCTCGCCGGAGCTCATCACTTCGAACTGCGTGTAGTGCATCCGCAAGACCACCTGGCCGCCAGGGCGCCTCGTAACGCAACTCTGTAGCTGCCCGATCGGAAGCAACGTCGGTATAGGCCTGCCGCACGAGTGGCGCGAGTTGTTCGACTAGCTCCGACCGCAGGTCGGCAAGCTTTTCACCACTCTCCACAAGTTTGGTATCCCATACCTCGAGGGTGAACTCAGCTGCCTCATCGAGACGTCCTCTGCTTTGTTTGAGTAATGCGTTGCGCTGACGCAGGGATTTGTCGAACTCAGATCTGATCCCATGATGCTTCGGATCCAAAGTCACTAAGAGCTGATCGAGATAGTTTCGTCTGCCGGCCGGTCCCCCCTTGACCATCTCAAGGTCATCCGGTGAGAACACGCTGACTCGCAGTGCAGTGTTCAGTTCGCTGCTTCGAATCACTCGTTGCTTATTGACCAAAACCCGGTTTCGTCCTGTGCGTAGCAACTCAGCCTCGATCAGCTGTTCGCGCTGAGCCTCGAGGACTTCTCCGCGCACCACAGCCTGGGATGCACCGGTACGGATCATCGCGTCGGTTGGAGCCCCTCGAAAGGACTCAAGCAGCGCCAGATACGAGACAGCTTCCAACAAATTAGATTTACCAACACCGTTTGGTCCCAGAACCGCACAGATTCCCGTTGTCAGCTCCAAATCTACTGACTCATATGACCGGTAATCCTTGAGCCATAAATGGCGAAGGTGCATGTTGCCTGCTCCAAATCAGACTCAGGTAACTCGAACCGGCATCAGCAAGTACAAGAAGTCCCCTGAATCAACTGGACGTAACAATGCCGGCTTGAGTCCATCTACGGTGCCGAGAGTGATCTCGTCGCCAGGCGTAACCTCTAGACCGTCGATCAAGTACTCAGGATTGAAGGCAACCTGAAGTTCTTCACCTGAATAGATTGCGTCCATTTGCTCGGAAGCTTCACCAACGTCAGGCGTAGTCGCCCGTAGTTCCAAGGAATCCGCTGACATGGTCAGGCGAATTGGTGTATTCGGATCGCGTGCCATCAGCCGAACTCTCTTGACTGCTGCAAGGAGCGCTAGCCGCTCAACTTGTAGTCGATTGGGTTGCGAATCCGGGATCAGGTTCTCATAATTCGGGAACTCACCATCAATCAACTTGGTACTAAGTCGAAGGGTTCCCACTTCAAACGAAATGTCGCGATCACCGAGGGTGACTTTCACATCGTCTTCCTCAGTAAGAAAACGAGAAAGTTCATTGAGTGCCCGAGAAGGCACAATTACTTTTTCGCCAACTGGCAACTGAGTCGTGCCAGGAAGATCTCTCACTACGAGTCGATACGAATCAGTCGAGACCATTCGCAGGCCAGTTCCCTCAGTGGTGAGCAATACACCCGTCAGAATTGGTCGTGATTCGTCATTTGAGGCTGCCTTGACTACCTGCCGAAGGCCCTCAGCTAAATCGCCGGCACCAAGTGTGATCGGCTCACCATCGAGATCAGCAGCCGAAGGGTATTCCTCGGCTGGACTCATATTGCATTCGAAGTTTGAACGACCGGAACTGATGCGAGCCCGACCGTCCTCGAATTCGGTGTCGATCTCGACGGCTCCACTTTCGAAGGAACGAACAATATCGTTGATCAACTTCGCAGGCAGAACCGCTACTCCATCAGTGTCTCCGCCAACTGTGATGACACTGGTGATGGTGATTGATAAGTCGCCACCAGTAACGGTGAGTTGGTTTCCGACCAAGTGGAGGCGCAAATTCCCGAGAATCGGATTGGACGGCCGTGGTGATGTTGCGCGTTGAGCGAGCCCCAACGCTTCTGACAATTCTTCGCGTTCACAACGAAATTTCACGATTACTCGCTTTCCCCACTACTGGCATCTTTTTTGTTAATCATCCAGTGGTAGTAGTAGTTGGGCCTGTGGATTGTGGGAAACCTAGTGCAGGCCAGAGACTGTATGGGCGGGCTGTCCACAACCCGATTTGGTAATCCACCAGACAGCTTTGAAATTTCATCGATGTCTGTGTATGCGCAGTGTTGTTTCAGAGTCTGAATCGCGGTCGCGATCCCGCTCCCATCGCGGTCGCGATCCCGCTCCCGTCGCGGTCGCGATCCCAACGGCCTGAGTATCACCACTTGTGTAGCCATCATCGAGCCAGGATCTGTTGGATGAGCAGAGTGACGTCGTCATAGGTTTTGCGACGCTCTTGCATCAGGTTAGAGATTTTGTCGTAGGCGTGGATCACTGTGGTGTGATCACGTCCGCCAAATTCCTTGCCTATTTGCGGATATGAGAGGTCAGTAAGTTCTCGACAGACATACATGCCAACTTGTCGGGCATGCACTAAGTCGCGGGTTCGACTCTTGCTGCGGAGCTGTTCAACTTCAACACCAAACATTTCGGCTGTTTTTTCGCTGATATAACTCGCAGTGATCTGCCGGGGTTTCGTGGCACTTATGGAGTCAGCAAGGATGATTTCAGCAAGTTCCACTGTCAGTTGCTCGTTATTGAGTGCAGCGTAAGCACTGACTCGGATGAGTGCACCTTCGAGTTCACGGATGTTGTAGGTGATATTGGTAGCAATGAACTCAAGTACGTCAGCGGGAACCTTTGTGTTCGACTGCTCACCCTTTTTGAGCAGAATAGCCAGCCTGGTCTCGAAGTCGGGTGGCTGAATATCGGTGATGAGGCCCATCTTGAATCGACTACGAAGCCGATCTTCAAGAGTTGCAATCGCATCTGGTGGCCGATCCGAGGACAAAACGATCTGTCGTTGAGCCTCGTGCAAGGTGTTGAAAGTATGAAAGAACTCTTCTTGGAGCTGCTCCTTCCCTTCCATAAACTGAATGTCGTCTACGAGTAGAACGTCGATCTCTCGGTATCTCCGCTTGAATTCAGGCTGGGAGTTCTTGCGAATAGCGTCAACGAACTCGTTGAGCAAGGTCTCTGTTGAGAGATATCGAACTTTGTATTGCGGATAGTTCTCTCGGACGTAGTTGGCAATGGACTGCAGCAGATGCGTTTTGCCGAGGCCAGCGTCTCCGTAGACAAACAAAGGGTTGTAGCTGCGCGCTGGCGTTTCGGCAACTGACAGGGCTGCAGCATGTGCGAAGCGGTTGGACTGCCCAATAACGAAGGTATCAAACGTATAGCGGCGCGCAGCATTGGCTTGTGGAGCTGCTCCTGTTGGTGATCCGGCTGTTGTACCGGCGGCTTCGTTAGATGAAGATCCGTTCTGTGAGCCGCTGGACTCTGGCTCTGGTTGGAGCGTGTCAATCTCGACTTCGATAACCAGGGTCAGATCGGGATAACCGGCGTCGGTCAAAGCCGAGAGCAGCAACTCGACATAGCGCTGTTCGATCCGCTGGCGGACTAATTGACTCGGTACCGAGACGGTCAGAATATCGTCAACGATTTCGATGCCAGTCATGTCCTGGAAAGTCGAACTCCAGACGCTGTCGCTCACCTGGAGTGCGAGCAAGGGTGCAGCGGAGTCCCAGATCTTTGCTCCCTCTCCTTCCAATGTTGCCTTCTTCCCTCGGGGGTTGTGCTGTGTTGGTGCACAAAAACTCAGTGCTACGAAGCTACTGCCTATAAAACTCGTCTAGAACCGAGCCAAAAGTCTGCTTGGGTGTGATTTGGTCCACAACTACGTCCACACACTGTGGATAACTTCGTCACCCTAAAGCCTGCAAAGAATAGTGACTGGCCTAGGTGCAATCAAATTGAGCAGTGACTTTTGTCCCATTGGATTAGCCATTGAATTAGATAGTTGCCAGAGCGAGGCGGGGCGACCTATCCTGTGCAGTCCGGGTGTCTCCGGGGCAACTATTCGCGTTCGGCTTTCGAACCAATGCCGTTAGCGTCCGGTAAACCGACGACGCTTGCCCCTGGCAGCCGGCCTGCTTAGTGGACTCATCTACTGATCAGGTTCATGGAGCAGATGAGCAATCTGTTCGTAGTCTTTGGAGTTTCTGTGAAGCGTACCTACCAGCCGAACGAACGACGCCGTGCCCGCAAGCATGGCTTTCGCCACCGTATGTCCGACCGCGCTGGTCGGGCCATCATCAAGTCACGGCGCCGCAAGGGCCGTCAGCGTCTGTCTGCCTGATCGACCGGATCCACGAACGTGCAGTCTTCCGGGAGTTCGGCCGAGGCGCAGTTCGGTCCCGTAGCGGGCCACTTACGGTGGTCAGAGCGAGCCCGACTGGAAGAACGCGGCCCTCTTTGGCGTTTGCCATCTCCCGCAAAGTTGGCAATGCAGTGGTTAGAAACCGCCTCCGTCGCCAGATTCGGCATGCTGCAGTCCAGTTGGAACAGGCGAATTTCTTTGAATCAGCGCCCTATTTGGTCATTGTTCACCCCCCTGCTGTCGGATGCTCAATGAAAGAACTCAGCGGTTACTTGCAAGAAGCTCTCAGTAAGCAAACGACTCTGAGTAAGCAAATAAGTACCGGAATTAGTGATTTAAGCGCAGGATCTGATCGTTTTGAGAGATAATTCGAGTGGACCGATGATAGTAGGCACGCAATCGGAAGTAATTGAGGCGTCAGCTATCAGACCTTCTCTCGTAGCCCGTGCTTGTCTGGCTGCGATTCGATTTTATCAGCAGGCTCGCGAAGGCCGACCCTCTCCCTGTCGATTTACACCAAGTTGTTCAACCTATGCCGCCGAGGCAGTGCAACAATATGGTGCGGTGCGGGGATCAATGCTCGGGCTTCGACGGTTACTACGTTGCCAGCCCTGGGGTGGTCAGGGCTATGACCCCGTTCCAGATTCTACAAACGCCACCTGTCGCGATCACTCTTCAACTCCTGTCCCCCTGCCACCCAGCCAGAAGGCCTGCTGATGTTCGAACAGTTTTTTGATGCCCTTGCATCAATCCTGAACTTTTTTTATGTGCTCGTACCAGAGGGGATTCGTCCTTGGTTTGGGTACGGATTCTCGATCATGGCGCTCACGGTGTTGGTGATGGCACTCATCACGCCACTAACCGTGAAGAGCACACGTTCGATGCTGCAGATGCAGCGGATGCAACCGGAGATGAAACGCATCCAGGAGAAGTACAAGAACGATCGAGAGAAGCTCAATTCTGAGTTGATGGCCTTCTATAAGGAGAATTCCATCAACCCGCTCGGTGGTTGTTTGCCCATGGTGGCCCAGATGCCAGTCTTCATCATCATGTACCAATTGATTCGAGGGCTAACGGTTCGCGATGGTGGTTTGGGCTCGGGTACTGGCCAGATTCTGGCTCAGGTCCAAAAGAACCTTGAAACGACACCTTGGATTTTCTCCGAGCAGGTCTTTCACCCAGAGCACCTGAATCCGTCAACAGCTCTCTATCAAGCTTTGAGCCAGACGAACAAGATGAACTTTCTTGGAATGGACCTCTCCCTCTCGGCTAGCCAAGCACTCAAACTCGGCCTGTTACTTGCCATCCCCTATCTGGCTTTGTTGGGCATCATGCTGGCCACCGGACTTTTCCAGAATCATCAGTTGCAGTCGCGGAACACTTCAGCCAACGTGAATCCTCAGCAGCAGATGATCATGAAGTTCATGCCGTTCTTCTTGCCGATTTTCTCTTTCGCCTTCCCAGCCGGCATGGCGCTGTATTGGTGTACTCAGAA
>CAMDAT010000088.1 GCA_945888825.1 Bifidobacterium breve
GAGTTCGGCAAAGTTCTCTGGCGGGCCAAACGCATTCCACATATCTGCGTACTGCGCAACTAGGCGCAGGGTGACTTTGCGCCCGCTCCCACCGATCATGATTGGCAACGAGCCAATTGGTGGCGGATTGAGCTGAGCAACGCGCTCAACGATGATGGGTAAGTCACGGCCAAGATTGGCAAGTCGCGAAGCGGCGGTGCCGAACTCAAAGCCGAATTCTTCGTAGTCGCGCTCGAACCACCCTGATCCGATTCCGAGCACAAAACGCCCACCCGAGATGTGATCAATCGTCCGGGCGATATCTGCATGCAGGTTGGGGTTCCGATACGAGTTGCAACTCACTAGCGCCCCGAGCTGCATCCGAGATGTTTGAGCTGCCATCGCAGCAAGCACTGAGTATCCCTCGAAGTGGGCTGCATCTGGGTCTCCGTAGAGCGGGTAGAAATGGTCCCAAGTCCATACAGAGTCAACCCCGATGTCTTCAACTGCGCGAGCAGTGTCGAGCAGGGAACTCATGGTGGTTGCCTGCGGCTGAAGCTGAATACCGACTTTGAAAAGTGCCATGTCTGATTCCCGTTCTAGGTTGGGGGCGGTCATCTTGAGTGCCGGCGGACTTGGCCCGAACTGCCATGCCCGAGCTGCCATGCCCGACCTGCCATGCCAGACCTGACCAGATCAGACCAGACAAGAGTCTAGGCAAGCCGAGGCGGGGCAGCGGCAAAGGCTTCCTGACCAAGCTGACTGATTGCAGCATTGACCTTTCGCAGATCTCGCGCTCGGCAGGAGATTCCGAATCGAGCCCCTCCCGCCGATCGCTGACCTACCCATCGGTCCACCGAGAATCCTTCGGAGCGGAGTTTCTCTACTAGATCGCTGAGCCGCTCAGGCGTGAGATCTAGAACCATCGAAACATGACGTCGCCGCCAGCGAGCGGCATCCCAACGCCAGACGGCAACCCAGAGGGCCAGCGTTCCACCTGGGGCCGCAAGCGAAAGCGGGACCCGCAACCTACCGTTGCGACCGCGACCCAAAGCACGACTCAGGCCTAGGCCGGCACCAGTACCAGCGCTCACTACTGCAGCACCGAGGACAGTGGTTGGCTCAATAGTTCGAAGCCCGCCAAAGCGCAGCTTGAGCAGGAACGACCCCAACCGAGGGTGATGATGGTCGATGTATTCAACAACGCGATCCGAGAACGAACTCGTTGGCCCTACAGCGCTACCCTGCGAAACCGACAGCTGTGCCTGTGTTTGGGGAAGCTCTGTTTGGTGAGCCTGTGTTTGGGGAGTCTGGTCCACCTCATCATTCTCGCCTCTGAGAATCGGTTTCAGACGCCGGTTCAGGAGAAATCCTCAGAATTCACCTGAAATTATTTTCCCTACCAAAAGCCTTGCAGTGGCGCGAGACTAACTAGACGCAGAATTTCTCCTCAACTACAGGAGGTCCGTCATGAGAGTTTCCGGGGTCCTTGCAGCTAAAGGCACGACGGTGGCAACCATCTCACCGTTGGCCACAGCAGCCGAGGCAGCAGACAAGCTCCGCCTGCACGGGGTCGGAGCGCTGGTTGTTTCCTCCGACGGAGTGACCATTCTGGGTGTGATTTCGGAGCGTGATCTAGTTCGCGCTTTAGCCGAGCGCGGCGGCCACATCCTGCATGAGTCCGTGACCGAGTTGATGACCTCGGATGTTGTGACCTGCTCCCCCGAGGATTCGCTTGAGGTGATCATGCGCAGGATGACGAACCGCCGGATTCGGCACGTGCCTGTGATCGTTCATGGCTCGTTATCTGGGATTGTGAGCATTGGGGACATCGTGAAATGGCGACTCACCGAACTAGAAGACGAAACACGTCAACTGCAGGCATACATCTCTACTGGCCGCTAGCTAACGCAGCGGAAGAAGCGTTGAACTGCTGAGTTGCTGAGCTGAACCTAGCTACCACTCACAGATGAAAATTGATTGAGCGCAGAGATCACGGCGCGTAGCGAGGCAGTCAGGATGCTCTCGTGTAAGCCAACACCCCAATGCACCGTTCCGTCTGCAGCCTTGGCCTCAACGAACGCAACAGCGGTTGCATTCGAACCGGCAGAGATTCCACCTACTGCAACAGCGTGTTCGGCGTAGTCCACCACGTCGAGGCCAAGTACCACGGCCCCGATGACCTCGTCAGCAGCAAGTGCATGCATAAAGGCCGCAATTGGGCCGCCTCCAGCGCCAGACACGGTGCGCTCTTGGCCGTCGACTAACAGTTGCGCAACGATTTTTGCTCCCTCATCAGTCGTGGTGACTTCTGCGGAGCGCAGTTCGACACCCTGTGAACTTGGCAGCAGGTAGGCGGATTCAAACTCTGACCACATCACGTCGGGACTGATCTCTGTACCTGAGTCCTCGGCCACATGCTGAATCCTTCGAGAGAACTCGATCTGCAATCTGCGAGGTAGATCCAGGCCGTACTCGGCCTTCATCACATAGGCCACGCCACCCTTGCCTGACTGACTGTTGACCCTGATGACTGCCTCGTAGTTGCGCCCCACATGTGCGGGATCAATTGGCAGGTAGGGAACCTCCCAACTTTCATACTCCTTTGCCCCCTGCGCTGCAGTGGCCGCAATTGACGGATCAAGAGCGTCGAGTCCCTTCTTGATCGCATCTTGATGCGAGCCCGAGAAGGCGGTGTAGACAAGGTCACCAACATACGGGTGACGCTCGTGCACGGGTAAGCGGTTGCAATACTCGGCAGTCCTGCGCAGTCCATCAATATCGGACAGGTCCAACATTGGGTCAACACCCTGGGTGAACAGGTTCATGGCCAAGGTGATGATGTCGACGTTGCCAGTGCGCTCGCCATTGCCAAACAGCGTTCCTTCGATTCGATCAGCGCCCGCCATCAGCGCCAACTCGGCTGCGGCCACGGCTGTGCCGCGATCATTGTGTGGGTGCAACGACAACACGACTTGGTCGCGATTGGGCAGATTGCGGTGCAGGTACTCAATGACATCGGCGTACACGTTGGGGGTGTACATCTCGACGGTTGCGGGCAGGTTCAGAATCAGCTTCTCCTCTGGCCCCAACTCGAGTGCGTCCATGACGGCTGCACAAATCTGGATTGCAAAATCGGGCTCCGTACCGGTGAAGGATTCGGGCGAATATTCATAGCGAACTGCCGTACCGGGAATGCTTGCTTCGAGCTTGCGCGAGATACGTGCAGCGTTGGTAGCAATCTCGATGATTCCATCACAGTCAAGGCCAAACACCACGCGGCGCTGCAAAATGGAAGTGGAGTTATAGAAGTGCACAATGGCGCTCTTGGCACCCGCAATGGACTCATAGGTGCGCTCAATGAGTTCTTCACGACACTGCACCAGAACCTGAATGGTGACACCGTCAGGAATCAGGTCCTGCTCGATCAGTTGTCGCACGAAATCAAAGTCGGTCTGCGAGGCCGATGGGAAACCCACCTCGATCTCTGTAAAGCCCATATCGACAAGGGTCTGGAACATCCGCAACTTACGGACGGGATCCATGGGATCAATAAGGGCTTGATTGCCGTCGCGCAGATCAACGGAACACCAGACCGGAGCTGCCTCGATTCGCTGATCGGGCCAAGCTCGCGGAGCTGAGATCCTTGCCACATCTTCGAGCGGAAGGAATGGCCGGTACTTCTCGAAAGGCATTTTCTTTGTTGGCACGACTTCGAGTGACATGGCTTGGTCCTATTCAGTGCAAATTGGGTACTGCTTATTGGGTACTGCTTATTGGGTACTGCTTATTGGGAAGTCTCTCCTGAAAACCGAAGAACCTCCTGCGTGGGCGCAGGAGGTTCGGCGAGCCAGAGAGTCGGGCTCGCCTAGTTGAGGAGAAGGAGTGTTGAGGAAACCGGTGAGGTGAAGATCAACATGTTCTCATTCTACCGCGCCTATCACTGCGGAGCAACGCGCTAGCCGGGCTGAGCAAGAAACAGCCATCGGGCCACCATTGCAGGGCCGGCCTGAAGGGATGGCTCACAAGTCAGTTGCACATCAATCGACAGAACCGCCGATGCGTCCGTTCGCTCACGAACTTCAGCCAAACTGCCGCTCAACCGCACCGAACTACCAACTGGAACTGCCTGCAAAAAGCGGACCCGATCGAACCCATAGTTGACCAACATGGTCACTGGACCAAACGGAGGAAACTGCAGGCCTGAAGAGAGCTGGGTCAAGACCGCCAACAACAAGAACCCTTGAACGATCGGAGCCCCAAAGGGCGACTCCCGAATTGCCCGTTCAGGGTCATTATGAATCCATTGGGCATCACCCGTGGTTTCGGCATGGGCGTCGACCATCTGTTGGGTAATCAGTAACGGTGAGGACTGCCCAAGGTCATAGGGACATGCTGCAGCCACTTCATCAAGAGTCACAGCCTGCCTGCTTTCATAGTTGAACCAGCTTCGCTACGGATTCAGTAAACACTGCTGTGTGGGTATCGACATCCGCTTCGGTTGTATCGGGAGACATCAGCGCCATGTTGTGGAACGGCGCTAGCAGCACCCCACGATTGAGGGCATAGAGGTGTAGATAGGCCTCGAGGTCTCCATCTAGTGCGGCCGATGCCTGGCCACCGTTTCGAGGGGGTGGGCAGAACCAGTACTCGGCGCGACATCCCAACTGCTGCACATGCCAATCAAGGCCCGCTTCTGCGATTGCGTTAGCAACCCCGTCTGTCCAGCGCTGAGCAAGTGGAATCATGCGATCAAAGTCTTCGGGTAGCAATCGCGCCTCCATGGTGGCGCGCAGTGCTGCAATCGAGAGCGCGTTCCCTGACAACGTGCCGCCAATTCCAGACACATCCGAAAGTTCGCCAAACACAGGTTCAGCTAGGCGCGCAGCGAGCTCTGTGGTCATGGCGTATGCGCCGACTGGCACCCCGCCTGCAAGAGGCTTACCGATGGTAAAGAAATCTGGCTCGAGGCCCCAAGCAGCAGTGGCCCCACCTGGACCCACACAAATGGTGTGGGTTTCATCAATGCACAGCAGGGTTCCGTATTGTCGAGTGAGTCTGCGCAACTCGGTGTGGTAGCCCTCATCGGGCAACACAATGCCAATGTTTGTCAGCGCTGGTTCGGCAAGCACCATTGCCACATCACCCACAGCCAACTCAGCTTCTAGTGCAGCCAAGTCGTTGAACTCAACTACTGCAACTGCATCCCTCGTTGCCTCAAGGGGACCAACGTTTCCGGGTCGAGGAACAATCCCGCCTTGCCCATCAAGCACCCATAGCGCCTCGTCTACCGTGCCGTGGTAGCACCAATTCATGACCAGGATTCGCTGCCGACCAGTGACATGACGAGCCATGCGGATCACAAACCGATTGGCGTCGGTAGCAGTCATGGTGATCTGCCAGTGGGGCAAACCGAACCTTCGAACCAGTTCCTCGGCGGCCCAAATGGAATCCTCAGTCGGAAGCATGGTGGTGATCACGCGTGAGGCCTGCTTGGTCAGCGCAGCAACCGTAACTGCTGGGGAATGACCCGTCATTGCCCCCGTATCGCCAAGGCAGAAGTCAACATAGGAGTTGCCATCCACATCAGTCAGGTGCGCCCCGGCTGCCTCTTCGGCAAAGATTGGCACCTTGCCCGGCCATCGCGTCATCCAGTTCATAGGAACGCCAGCAATCAGCGGACCCAGCGCCCGCTCATGCAAGAGCATCGACTTGGGGTGAGTTTGTACGAAAAGCTCGGACTCCTGATTGAGTAATCCCGCTAGGTGTTCCCTGTTCAGCATCTGCAGTAGATCTCCTTGTGAACTCGTCCGACTTGCACCCGGTTGTCCTCATGGCTCTTGTCCGGGTCATGCTAGAGGGCAGTGAATACCGTCGGCGCTTCAGCCCAAGAAAGTACCAATTCGCCCTCGCTTGCCGGCACTGGGCTTTGCATTGGCCCTATCGCACTTGATATCCCGGTGGTGCTTGCACCAATGGCGGGAGTAACGGACGCACCGTTTCGGGTGCTCTGTGCCTCATTCGGTGGAGCCATGTTTGTAAATCAGATGGTGACTGCTCGGGCTCTGCTCGAAGGCCACGCAAGCTCTTGGGAACTCACAAGGTTTCATCCCTCGGAAAAGCTCCGCTCGCTGCAGTTATACGGGACTGATCCAATCACCCTGGGCGAGGCCGTACGTCGGCTGGTCGGCGAGGGCCGAGTCGATCACATCGACATGAATTTTGGTTGCCCAGCTGCCAAGGTGACTCGGAATGGTGGTGGTGCCGCACTCCCGTACAAGCGCAAACTCCTTCGAGATGTCATCCGCTCTGCAGTGCAGGCTGCTGCTTCGGAGTCGGATGGCAAAGTGCCCGTGACGATCAAGTTCCGACTTGGCATAGATGACGATCACCTGACATACCTAGAGACTGCTCGCATAGGCGAGGAAGAGGGCGTAGCCGCAGTTGCGTTGCACGCTAGAACTGCCCTGCAGCATTACGCACCCCCAGCGCATTGGGATCGCATTGCTGAACTCAAGACACAAACAAAGAGCATTCCGGTCCTAGGAAACGGCGATATTTTTTCGGCCCAGGATGCTTTAGAGATGATGAGCAGCACTGGCTGCGACGGTGTGGTGATTGGACGCGGGTGTTTGGGCAGGCCTTGGCTGTTTCGTGATTTGGCTGCAGCATTCTCGGGTGAGGAGATTCCTGCACCACCAAAGCTGGGCGAGGTTGCAGATGTGATTCGCCAGCACCTAGATCTGATTCTTGACTGGCAGGGCGGAGAGGAGCGCTTGGCGCACTTCCGCAAGCATCTGGCTTGGTACTTGAAGGGCTACGCAGTGGGCAGCGCAGTTCGTGCTGCCGCCGGGCAAGTTGGAACGGCTGCAGAGATTCACGCGTTGCTTGATTCCCTTGACCCCAGCCTTGAGGCACCCGAGGGTGCTGAGCGGATCGTTCGTAGCCATTCAAACGCACTCAAGCGTGTGGCTCTTCCCGAGGGTTGGCTGGAGAACCCAGACGCCACGGTGCAACTACCGCGAGGGGCCGAAGAGTTGGTCTCGGGTGGCTGAGTCAGTATCAGTAGTTCTGGCCTCGGCCTCGCCGCGGCGTTTGGAGTTACTCAGCCGAATAGGAATCCCGGCCACTGTGGCGCCGGCCGATGTTGATGAATCCCAACGCGCCGGGGAACCGGCCGAGGAGTACGTAGCTCGCGTCGCACTCGACAAAGCCCTCTGCGTAGCGCCGCGATTTTTGGATTCAGCAGTCCTAGCTGCAGACACTGCTGTGGTGCTCGGCGACAAGATCTTCGGAAAGCCAGCAACCCCTCAGCAAGCCCTAGCGATGCTGCAAGAGTTAGCGGGCCAGACTCATTTCGTGATGACAGCGGTCGTTGTTCTTGGACCTGTCCCTGACCCTGGTGCAGCAGAGGCTGAGCGGCCTAGGTACGTATGTATCGAGAAGGCTCAGGTCACCATGGTGGCTGCCGAAATTAGCGAATTGGACTGGTACGTATCCTCCGGGGAGCCGATGGATAAGGCGGGTTCGTACGCTCTGCAGGCAATGGGAGCAGCCCTTGTGGAATCAGTCAGAGGAGACCCCACCACTGTGATCGGCCTGCCTCTGCGTAGCAGTATCCGTTTGCTTCGACTGGCGGGTGTTCGCTGGCCCTGAGTGACAGGATGGTGGCTATGGGAACCTTCTCCAGACAAGAGATCATCGAGGCTTTCGAGCATTACCAAGGCGCAGCGTTTCAAGCAGGTCAGAGCCAAGATTGGTCCTGCTGGTCGGACTGCTTTACCGAAGACGCCGTTTACGTGGAGCACTTGTACGGCCGATTTGAGGGCCGCGCTGCGATCCATGAATGGATTCAATCCACCATGACTATCTGGCCAAACAGCGCCTTTACCTCATTCCCAATTGAGTGGTACGTAGTTGATGAACAACGCGGCTGGGTAATCTGCCAAGTCTGGAACCGACTCGAAGACCCAGGAGACGGATCGATCCATCAGGAGTACAACATAACCGTGCTGCATTATGCAGGGAACGGTAAATGGTCCTACGAAGAAGACGTCTATAACCCCGCGAAGTTCGGTGAGGTAGTCGGTGCTTGGATAGCACTCCGCAAGGAACTTGCCGCAAACAAAGAAGCGAACTGAGGCACCCATGGAAAAGCTGATTTATCTGATCCGAGAACGAGCTTCTCGAGATGGCGGCGAGTTGCGCAAGCAAGTTCTTGATCAACTCGTACCGCAGCTGTCCGCCGCTGGAGCGAGCGATATCTCGGTGCATCTGAGCGATGATTTAGTAGGGATTGCAGGCCCCATGCCGTGTCCCGGGTCTGAGCTTCCTATGCGCGCAGCAGTCTCACTATGGATTCCCAACCATGACGATGCTCCAGCAGTTCAGCAGATACTCAGCGGCCTTGGTGAACGTTGCGATGGATACCTTGTGACGGAATCTGTCTACTCCGAGTTTGGACAACGTCGCGGCGCTGAACGTGATTGGCCCGCAGGCCAGCGCTCACCGGGCTTGGTGACGCTTGCGCTCGTGCATCGCAACCCTGCGCTGGACGAACGAACCTTCCGCGAGTTTTGGTACGGCCACCAGTCCCCCATGTCTGAAGAACTCCAGCCAAGGCTTCGCTACGTGCGAAACACGGTGGTTCATCCTGTGACTCCGGGCGCTCCTCCACTTGATGGGATCGTGGTGGAGAGTTGGGAATCCGAGGAGATCGTCTCGGATATTGAGGCCTTCCATAACGGGGACCTTGAGAACCTGTCAGTCATGCTCGACAGCGTGGACACCGTTTTTGAGATGTCGAAGCTTCGAAGCATCGCAATGTCTGAGTATCTGTTTTTCTGAGGGGGACCGCTTCACTGACTCAGGCCGCTTCACTGACTCAGGCCGCTTTGCGGACTAAATCCGCTTCGCGGTGAGGCGAAGCTGTCAGTGCTTAAAGTGGCGCTCTGCCGTAAACACCATGGCCATGCCGGCCTCATTTGCGGCGGCGATAACTTCTTCGTCTCGGATCGAGCCGCCAGGTTGAATTACTGCCGTCGCGCCAGCTTCAGCAGCAGCATCAAGGCCATCACGGAACGGGAAGAAAGCATCCGAGGCGCACGCCCCGCCCACTGCTCGGCCCTCGGCCTTACTCGCAGCAATGCGGCCAGCATCGCGTCTGTTTTGCTGACCCGCACCAATGCCGACCGCCTGGCCATCTTTGACTAACACGATGGTGTTTGAGGTCACGCGAGCAACAAGTCTCCACGCGAGTTCCATGTCATTCCACTCTGACTCTGTGGGCTGGCGCTTGGTCACAACAGTCCATGCACCTCGATCCAGAGAGACTACGTCAGCAGTCTGAACAAGCAGGCCGCCGGAAATAGAACGAATGTCGAGTTCTGGAACCTCGAGTGGTGGCGCAGTGAGAACTCGAAGATTCTTTTTTGCCAGTAACACTTCGAGCGCACCCGGCTCATACCCCGGAGCGATAATCACCTCGGTAAATACTGGGGCTAGTGCTTCGGCTAGGGCCACTGGCACCACGCGATTGACTGCCACAATGCCGCCAAACGCAGAGGTGGGGTCGCCTTCGTGAGCTCGGATATATGCCGAGGTGATGTCGGCATCTACAGCCGCGCCGCAAGCGTTCGCGTGTTTGATGACAACGGCAGCAGGAAGCTCACCCAGAGAACACACCAACCTCCAGGCGGCATCAGCGTCATACATATTCAGGTACGACATCTCCTTGCCTCCGTGCTGCTCAGCAAGGTCCCAGCAACCCCCTCCGGGGAAGGAATATCGCGCTCCAACCTGATGCGGATTTTCGCCATAGCGAAGTTCTTGGCTTCGCGTCGCCGACAGGTGAAGCGTTTTCGGCAACGGGCCAGTCTCGGGCAATTCACCCGCCCCTTGGCCATCAAACCAAGCAACAATCGCTGCGTCATAAGCGGCAGTGTGAGCAAAGGCATCTCGAGCCAGGCGGCGGCGGGTGACGTCTGTAACAGCACCACCTGTCCGCAACTCACTCAACACCACCTCGTAATCGATTGGGTTCACCAAGACGGTCACCTGTGAGTGGTTCTTTGCCGCACCACGCACCATTGCCGGACCGCCAATATCAATGAGTTCAATCGATGGGTCGGAGCTAAACGGGTACAGGTTGACGGCCACGAGGTCGATGGCAGTCACGGAGTACGTCTCCATATCTGCCACGTGCGATGGATC
>CAMDAT010000089.1 GCA_945888825.1 Bifidobacterium breve
GTTGCTGGACTCGCTCCAGAAGCTTCAGTGGAACAAGCCAACGCAGCCGTTGAGGCAGCAGCTGAAGCGTTTGATGCTTGGTCACGTACCAGCCCCGAGGAACGTGCCGCTCTACTTGATCGGGCCGCTGACCTGATCGACGCTCACCGCGAAGAGATCATTCCCGTCCTGCAGGCCGAGACCGGTGCCACAATGCGAGTGGCCAAAACCATGCAGTTCCCCCAGGCCACTGCGCGACTTAGGAGATATGCGCGAGGAGCACTCGAATCAACGCTCATTCCGCTCGAGCCTGCAGTTTCTGCAACAACCCCACTAGCCCCTGGAGGGTTGATCTCTGCGGTCGCCAACCGCGCTGCCGTAGGCGTGGTTACTTGCATTACCTCGTACAACTTTCCGATGACGAACATGGCAGGCAAGATCGGCCCTGCCCTAGCAATGGGTAACACCGTGGTGGTGAAACCCGCTCCGCAGGACCCGCTTGGCGTCATCCGCATGGTGGAACTCATGAACGAGGCCGGGTTCCCCCCGGGGGTCATCAATGTGGTGACAGGACTCGACACAGCCCCGTCCGAGGCTGTGGTTGCTCACCCGCTGACGGACATGGTCTCGTTCACGGGGTCGACCGGAGTCGGTCAGCGAATTGGTGCTGTCTGCGGCGCACAGATGAAGCGCCAACTCATGGAACTCGGCGGCAAGGGCGCCTGCATTGTTTTTGAAGATGCAGATCTCAAGGCTGCCATTGGCGGGATCTCGTCAGTTTGGGCGTTTCACTCCGGGCAAATCTGCACCTCACCTACTCGTGTGATTGTGCATCGCTCGGTCTATGACCATCTCGTAGGCGGTCTGACTCAGGCCATTGGTCACCTCAAGGTGGGAGACCCACTCGAGCGCGACACTGTGGTTGGCCCCGTGATTTCTGGTGCGCACCGCGATCGCATTGAGGGCTATATCTCAACTGGTGTTGCCGAGGGTGCAACAGTTGCTGCAGGTGGGACTCGACCAGATATGGAACGCGGGTTCTACGTTGCACCTACCTTGTTGGTGGATTGCACAAACCAGATGACTCCGGTTCGTGAAGAGCTCTTTGGGCCCGTGGTGGTTGTGGTTCCCTTCGACGATGAGGACGAGGCCATAGCAATCGCAAATGACAGTGATTACGGCCTGTATAGCTACGTATTTTCTAAAGATGCGTCTCGAGCATGGAACGTGGCAAGGCGTTTGCGCTCTGGCAACGTGGGAATCAACACCATGCAGCGCAACAACGAGGCCCCATTCGGCGGGTTTAAGCAATCTGGTGTCGGTCGCGATGGTGGACGATTCGGTCTTCATGCATATTCCGAATTGCAGTCAATTGTCTGGCCAGGCTGACATGGGGCAACTGAGCGGAGAGCTAGGGTCAGCATCATGAAGGCACTTGTATGGGATGGCACAGAAGCAAAAGTTGAAACCGATGTTCAGGTCCGTGACCTGCGCGCTGGTGAGGTTCGAGTTCGTATCGATGCCGCTGGCCTGTGTCATAGCGATGTCTCGGTGCTCAATGGAACCATCATGTTTCCGCCACCCGTGGTCCTTGGCCACGAGGGTGCCGGCGAAGTCATCCAGGTTGCGCCTGACGTGACCAACGTGGCAGTCGGCGATCATGTGGTGCTTTCAACTCTTGGTAATTGCGGACAGTGTGGTAGCTGCGACCGGGGGAAGCCAACGTTTTGTCGGCAGTCTCTCGGCAAGCTGTCTCGGCCCTTCACTAGGGGGCAAGACGAGGACACAAAGAAACTGTTCCAGTTCGCCAATCTTGGCGTGTTCTGCGAAGAGACCGTGGTGAAGGCAACACAGGCGGTCAAGATTCCCGACGAGGTGCCGCTGACCTCGGCCTCGTTGATTGGCTGTGGTGTGCTGACTGGGGTCGGTGCTGTATTCAATCGCGCCAAAGTTGCTCACGGCGAGTCAGTTGTGGTGATTGGTGTCGGCGGGATCGGACTCAACGCCATTCAAGGAGCAGCGCTCTCTGATGCACTTCCGATCATCGCTGTAGATACCAACCCTGGCAAAGAGGCCTTTGCTAAAGCCTTTGGTGCCACGCATTTCATTTGCCCTGATGGCCCGGATTTCGATCTGGTTGAAGCAGTCAAAGAGATCTGCCCGAATGGTGTGGATTATGTGTTTGAGTGCGTTGGTTCAACGGCGCTCATCCGCACCTCGACTGACCTGTTGGACTGGGGTGGAACTCTGGTGATGTTGGGGGTTCCCAAGATGGGCTCCGAGGCCAACTTTGTTGTCAACACCATGTACAACGACAAGACAATCATGGGTTGTAGATATGGTTCTGCACGACCGCAGTACGACATTCCCTTGATGGTCAAGTTGTACCAAGCGGGCCGACTCAAGCTCGACGAGCTGGTATCTGCCACCTACCCAATTGAGGATTTCCAATTGGCCCTTGATGAACTCCACGAGGGCAAACTCGCTCGCGGTGTTTTGACGCTGGCCTGATTGCGCCTCTGATGCCGCTTCCTGGAGATCTGAGCGAACTAGCTGCCCGAGTCTCTAATTGGGGGCGTTGGGGTGATGATGATGAGCTGGGTTGCGGGAATCTGCTCACCGAGGTAGCCGCTCAGCGCGGTACAGCTTCGGTGCGATCAGGCAAGCGGGTATCGCTCGCGATTGATCTACGCGCCGATGGTATTCAAGTTGGTCAGCCCGCTAGAAGGTTCAATCCGATCATCCATCACTCATCGCTGAACGAGCGCGATCAATTCGCTCCGGGCATTTGGGAAGGCACTGATGACTTGCTCATCATGTCCACCTGTGCGGGAACCCATATGGATGCGCTGTGTCATATCTCCTATGACGATCTTTTGTACAACAACGTTCCTAACTCGGTGATCACTGCTTCTGCGGGGGCTACCAAGTTAGGAGCAGAAAAGCTGCCCCAGATTGTGACCCGTGGAGTGTTGTTGGACATTCCGTTGGTCAAGGGGGTTGCTGGTCTAGATGAGATCCACCCGGGATACGCGATCACTGGCGATGACCTTGACGAGGCCGCTGAAGCAGCCGGCATAACCATCGAATCCGGCGATGTTGTGTGTATTCGCACGGCCGAGATGCGGCATTACCGAGCGGGTGATCGGCAGCGGTATGCCGTCGGAAAAGACTTTCACCTACCAGGGCTATCGGTGCAGTCAATTGACTGGATGCATCGCCACGACGTGGCCGGTGCATTTGTCGATAACTATGCCTACGAGGCCCTCCCCCCAAGCTTGGCTGACTGGTCGGACTGTCTTGCAGTGCACATGATCCAGCTTCGAGATATGGGTCTGCTGCAGGGTCAAAACTGGGATTTTGAGGACCTCGCCGTGGCCTGCGCAAATGCCGAGCAATGGAGTTTTCTGCTGCTTGCTGCTCCAGAACCTCTTGTGGGTGCTGCCTCGACACCTGTTGTGCCTGTTGCTGTCTTGTGAACTTGATCAGCTCCCGAGCCGCAGGCGAACGCACCAGCAGCACTGCTAGCAATGACAGCAAGTTCAGACTCTCTATGATGGCAAGTTCAGCAGTCGTATACAGAGAAGTCATATACAGAGCAGCCGCATAAGTAAGGGAATTACAGATGTTGCACGGGCGAACCCTTTGGAAACTGATGGAGCAGCGGGTGAATGCAACCCCCGATGCACTGATGATGGTGGATGAAGATATGCGGACGCTGACGTTCGCTGAGTTCTGGACCGAGGCGGAACGCGCTGCGGCCGGTCTGCATTCCGCAGGAGTCCGTGCAGGTCACGTGGTCTCTTGGCAGTTGCCGACTTGGATTGAATCACTAGTCCTCGCTGCGGCGCTGAGTCGTCTTGGTGCAATTCAAAATCCGATCTCGCCGGCTTGTAGGGATTCGGAACTTGCGTACATGACTTCGCAGGTGCAGGCTCAACTACTCGTGGTCCCCTCGATGTGGAATGGTTTCGACTACGAACAGATGGCAACCGAACTCGCTCAGACCAATGGCTCACTGCGTCTGCTGAGTGCTCATGGGGCGCTGCCGCAGGGCGACCCTGCAGTGCTCGAACCGCTAGTTGAGGTCTCTGGCGAAGACATGCCCGACCCAGGCTGGATATTTTTCACTTCTGGAACCGAGGGTCAGTGCAAAGGGGTCATCCACAGTGACTTGTCTCTGATTGCCGCAGCCCGAGCCGTATCGCTGCGCTTTGGTTTGATTGGCAGAGATCGCAATGCTCTGGTCGGAGAGGTTTCGCAGATCAGCGGAATGCTCTGGCTCTTTGCGAGCCTGCTGTCAGGCTGTTCCAATATTTTGGTCGACTCCTTTCACCCCAAAGAGTCCATTGAGGTGCTTGCACGGGAGAACGTCACACTTGCTGGGTCTGGTTCGAAGTTTCATCAGGCCTACGTTGACGTTCAGCGATCAGTCTTGCATCCCATCTTTGGTGACGTTCGGGCCTTCATCGGCTGGGATTCGCAGAAGACAGCTGATCTAGTTGAAGAGGTGCGCGCCTTATTTGATGTGCCGGTGCTTGGCGGCTACGGATTAGTAGAAGCGCCCATGCTGACCGTCGCTGACCTGAGTGATTCGCCTAGCGAGCTTGCATGCACCGATGGAAAGCCCGCAACTGGGGTCGAGGTTCGTTTGTTTCGAGCCGACAACACGATTGTGGCCGATGAGTCTGAAGGTGAATTGCGAGTTCGCGCTCCGCAGATGATGCTCGGGTATGTCGATAGCACTCATGCTGCTGCCGCGTTTGATGAAGATGGCTTCTTGCGGACTGGGGATGTGGGTTGCATGGATGATCGAGGCAACTTGCGCATTACCGGGCGACAAGTTCAGGCCGAAATCAACTCTTCGCTGACCTAGCCCCGGAAGCATTTTTGGATGAAGCTCCGCGAGTCGGCTGAAGCAGCCAACTACATTTCTGGCTGCCGCAAGACTGTTTTATGTGGCGTAGTGCCTACCCAATCTGTCACTGAAGAGGAGACATATGTTGGCAAAAAAGCTTGGTGCTGAGTTTCTCGGCACGTTCCTACTCGTACTCGGAGGTTGCGGTTCCGCAATTTTCGCCGCTCGGGCACTCGCCCCTACCACCGGCAAGGTTGGCATTGGCGGCGTCGATATTGGTGTGACCACGGTGACTGACTTTGGCATTGGCTACCTAGGTGTGAGCTTTGCCTTCGGCCTTACTGTGTTGTGTGGCGCCTATGCATTCGGCCATGTTTCTGGTGGTCACTTCAACCCGGCAGTCTCCTTTGGCCTTGCAACCGCAAAGCGCTTTGAGTGGAAAGACGTTCCCGCCTACGTGATCGTGCAGTCCCTTGGTGCCATTGCTGCTGTTGCAGTGTTGTGGTCAATCCAGACATCTAAGCCAGGTGGGTTCAAGATCGACCAAGGGGCATTTGCCTCAAATGCATATGGTCAGCAGAACGGTCGAATCTTTTACAACCTGGCAGGTGCCGCAATTGCAGAAGTGGTCCTCACGGCGTTGTTCGTCATCGTGATTCTTGGTGTCACCACCAAGGCAGCATCAAAGGCTCAGGCAGCTATTGGCATCGGTCTGATGCTGACGCTGATCCACCTGATCAGCATTCCTATCACTAACACCAGCGTCAACCCCGCTCGCTCGCTCGGCCCGGCCCTATTCGAGGGTGGAACCGCTCTTGGACAACTCTGGCTGTTCATTGTGGCCCCCATCGCAGGCGGTGTGATTGGTGCTTTGATCTGGAAGCTCGCAACCGGTGGCGACGAAGCGCAGACCGGTGAGTCAGAGGCTGAGGGCGTAGAGGTCGCGTAGCATTTTCGTGAATAACCCAGGTGCCCTCTAAGATCTCCTTTCCCGCCAGATCTCAGAGGGCACCGTTTCGGGTGCTCAGCCTCTGACGGGTGTTGGACCGTACGGAGGAGAGAACTCATGGGTATGTTGGACGGCAAAGTTGCCATCGTTACTGGAGCGGGTCACGGCATCGGCCGAGGCCATGCGCTCGAACTCGCCAAGCACGGCGCAAAGGTCGTCATCAACGATCTTGGCGGATCGGTCAAGGGCGAAGGCGTTGGTCGCGACGCAGACCTGACTGTCGAGATCATCAAAGCTCGCGGTGGCGAGGCCGTTGCTAACTATGGCGATGTCTCTGACTATGAGGCCTCGGGAGAGATGATTGCCCAGGCTGTTAACGAGTTCGGTCGCCTAGACATTCTGGTCAACAACGCCGGAATCGTGCGTGACGGATCAATCTTCAACATGACTCCCGAAGATTTTGACGCCGTCATCAAGGTGCACCTTCGCGGTACTTGGGCACCTTGCAAGCACGCTGCTGTTCATTGGCGCAACGTCAACAAAGAGACCGGTGCAAAAGTCAACGGCCGAATCATCAACACCGTCTCAGGTGCTGGCCTGACTGGCAACTTTGGCCAGACCAATTACGCCCCAGCTAAGGCGGCAATTGCCAGCCTGACCCAAACCCTGAGCTTGGAACTGTACAAAATGGGCGTGACTGTCAATGCAGTCGGCCCTGCTGCTGCAACGCGAATCACAGGAACCATGCCGAATGCCCCAGCGGTCATCGAAGCCGATGAGGTACCCGAGGATGAGTGGAACCGGATGGACCCATCGGTGTCCTCACCACTCGTTGCCTGGCTTGCTTCGGACGAGGCGGATCATGTGACCGGACAGATCATTCGTGCGGTGGCAGAAAACATCATTCTCATGAAGGGCTGGGCTGACGGTCCAACGATCAACAACAACTCCAAGCGTTGGGATGCCACAAAGCTTGGACAACAGCTCGCCACCGATGTGTTCTTCACGAGAACTCCAGGCCTGCGTTACTAGATCAAGCGAGCCCTGCAACGGACCCGTAAAGTCAAGGTGATCTGAACGGGAGTCGTTGTGGCACAAGCCGATGAATCTGAGCCAAAAAAGCGGAGGTCTACGTCGACCTCCGAGTTTGGCGTTGGTAAGCGCGAGGGCCACGACTCGACCGATTTTTATGCAAGGTTTGCTGCACCGCAGGTCTCGGATGAGGATCAGGTTTCAGATGACGAATCACTGCGCGCTATCGACCAGATTTTTGTTGGTTCCGCAGCCAAGATGTCCCAGGTTGCGGACGGTTCAGTTGCCCTCGTAGTCACCTCGCCGCCGTACTTTGCCGGCAAGGCCTATGAGACTGAACTGCAAGCTGACCACGTTCCCGCGACCTATCTGGAGTATCTGCAGATGCTCCGAGAAGTCTTTGCTGAATGTGTTCGCACGCTCGAACCGGGTGGGCGCATCGCTGTCAACGTGGCCAATCTGGGCAGGCGGCCCTACCGGTCTTTGTCGGGTGATATCACCGCTATTTTGCAAGACGATTTGCGACTCCTTCTTCGTGGTGAGGTCGTTTGGGTGAAGCAGCGTGGCGCCTCCGGTTCGTGTGCTTGGGGCAGCTTTCAGCGAGCAACGAATCCGGTCCTTCGAGATCTGACGGAGCGCGTGATCATTGCCTCAAAGGGCCGCTTTGATCGTCCGCTGTCAGCCGAGATACGCAAGGGTCGCGGATTGCCGTATGAATCCACGATGTATCGAGATGAGTTCATGGATGCCACCTTGGACATGTGGGAGATCCCACCCGAGTCAGCAAAGCGCGTGGGCCATCCGGCACCGTTCCCTGTTGCGTTACCGGAGCGTCTCATCAATTTATATTCCTATAAGGGGGATCTGATCCTCGACCCCTTTATGGGTTCTGGAACGACTGCGATTGCGGCGCTGCAAACACAGCGCCACTACGTCGGATACGACACCGATTCGGGGTATGTCCGCCAAGCTCGAGAGCGGATTTCCACAGCCCAGATGGTCGAGATGGTCCAAGAGGGTGGCCCGCAGATTCCATCATCAGCGGATACTCAGCACGATGAGTTTGAGCAGGCCCGTCGCCAAGGTCTAGCGGCAAAAGAAGTAGCTAGGCGCATGTTGGTTCAGGCCGGGTTCGAACAGTTCGGTCCCATCCTCGAAGGAGTCAAGGTAGCAGGAGTCGAGTTCAGCTACTCGGTGATGGATGCCGCTGGGAACCGCCTCCTAGTTGATTTTTCTGGTGCGTTTAGTGCCGCTCGGCCAGGATTGAAGCGCGGCGAGACACTCTTTCGGGCGTTGGGTAAAGCTTCGGCCGTGTCGTTACTGCTTGCTGATCAGGCCGGGGAGGAACTGCTCACGCAGGTACTCCTGATGAGCACCGATGCTCCCGGCAGGAAGTCAGCGCTCGGGCGGGCGATTACTGCTGCAGCAGACCCAATCCACGGAACCATTACCGAGGTTGCTCTACTTGATGAGCCCGGCCTGCAGACCCTGTGTCAGCTAGCCCGTGGGTTGCGCCCCGGATCTGCCGGCTGGGATGGAAGCGAATGGACGGTTTCGTATGGATGACGACATCCTCGCTGACCGCAGCGTTGGAGGAGTGTCTGGTGCGAAACGTCTTTCGCAGAGCTACCGGCAGCTTCCGGCTAAACCCGATCTGATGCTGGTGCATCGCTCTACTCAGCTGCGGGGCAGACTGCTCAAGTTCACGGACCAACTCGTGGTGATTCAAGACCGCTCGGGTGGACGGCACACCTTTGAGAATCACCCAGGATCCTTCGCCCATAACGGAGAGACCGTCACGCTCGTGCGGCCCGGGCGTGGCCCAGCAGAGTCAGAGCCTGCCACGCGGCGCTCGGCCGCTGGGGGAGTGGTTGCTGCTGAGCAGGTGGCGCGAGTTGCTCAGGCTTCTCGGCTCTGGGTCGAGGGAGATCACGATGCGCGCTTTCTTGAACGTGTCTGGGGTGACGAACTGCGAGAACTTGGCATTGTGGTTGAACCTATGCGCGGAATCGACGATCTCGTCGCAGCAGTGGCAGCGTTTGCGCCCCGAGCAGATGCCCGGCTGGCAATTCTTGTTGATCACTTAGTGCCGGGCTCGAAAGAGACCCGTATTACTCAACAGATTCGTGACCCCAACGTGTTGATTCTGGGTCACCCGTATGTGGACATCTGGCAATGTGTGCGCCCTCGCTCTCTAGGAATCGACTCTTGGCCAGAGGTCCCAAAGGGAGAAGAGTTCAAAGCGGGGATCTGCAAGCGATTGGGTTGGGGGTCAACGACTGAGGGGTGGAAGCGGGTGCTGTCGGCAGTGAACACATTTGCCGACTTGGAACCCGAGTTGGTAGGCGCAGTAGAACAGGCGCTCGATATGCTCGCACCCCCACTAGAGGACTCCCCATGACTCGCACAATCGCTGATGCCCTTGAAGAACGCCTCCGGTCGTTGGGTGTGCAACGTGTCTATGGCCAGCCGCTAGCCAATCTTCAGCAGGTACCGGTAAGCAATCCGGACTTGGCAGTGTTGTTGGCCGATGCTGACGGTCGGCTCGGCCATCACGATGGCAGCGGCCGCCTAGGTGCAGCGCTACTTGATGGGCCGATCCTTCATCTCTCTTCAAGTCCCGGAGGCCTCGCCCCGCTTCAGCGAGTCAGCAGTGCAGTTGAGCTACTCGATGCGCTAGTTGACCCTCCCGGAATGCTTCTGCCCGGAACACTGGCATTGCATCTTGATCTAGATCTGAACGAAGTAGTTCCAGAAGGCCTTGCGCCAACCAGGCAGGTTGAGCGAGTGCCTGTGCTGACGCTCGACCCGTCTTTGGCAGCTCTCAACATGTTGGTCTTGGTGGGCCCCGGAGTAATCCGCGCCAATGCCCTTGATGGGGTCCGAGACTTTGCGAGGAGCGCTGGCTGCGGCATCGTGACGAGTTGGGGAGCAAAGGGGGTGGAGCGGTGGGATAGTCCCTTCCACTTTGGAACCTTTGGTTTGCAGCAACGCGATGCCGAGTGCACGGGTATCGATCAGGCAGAGATCCTCGTATTGAGTGGTATCGACCCCGCGGAGACTCCGCCGCAGTTGCTCGATGGCTTTGTTACACAAGAGGTCCCACCTGGCCAACTTCATGCTCTGACAACGGCCTGGCCGCCAAGCAGATCACTACCGCAACGCCCCGGTGCCTATGAACTACTTCGATCTGTGATTACTCCGCTCTATGAGTCTGAGGTAGTTCCGCTCACGCCTCCCCGTGCCGCACTACACATGGCCGGCTTGTTACCCGAGGGTGGCACAGTTGTTGCAGACCCTGGTGCGGCCGGGTTCTGGCTGGCCCGCAGCTTTCCTACCTCGTTTCC
>CAMDAT010000090.1 GCA_945888825.1 Bifidobacterium breve
CCTCATAAACGCGTTTAGAGCGAGGCGGCCTCAGTGTCCCAGCTGCGCGGCAAGGTTTCGCAGGGCCTCGCCCCGATGCGAGATCGACTGCTTCTCCTCTGGCGACATCTGAGCAAAGGTCCGGCCATCGCCAAGGTCCGGAACAAACACGGGGTCGTAGCCAAAGCCTGCCGACCCCGCCGGCTGCTCGCAGATTCGGCCAGCAACCGAACCCAAAGCACAGAGCTCAAAACCATCGGGCCAGCGCAGCACAATCGCACAGCGAAACTGCGCAGCCCGACTAACTGGGTGTGCAGGATCTGCCAGGTCAGCAAGCCGATCTAACTCGCTCAGCAACTTCTGCAGGTTGGCATCGTCGCTAGCACCCTCCCCCGCATACCGGGCTGAGTACACCCCCGGTGCGCCATCGAGTGCATCGACGGTTAAGCCTGAGTCATCAGCAATGGCAACCTCAGCAGTTGCTAGGGCAAGTGCCGCAGCTTTGAGCCGGGCGTTGCCCACAAAGCTGTCGGCATCCTCGATCACATCTGCAACTGAATCGGGGCGCGGCAACAGTTCAACAGGTGACCCGTCAGGTGCAGTGATGCCAAGACCCAAGAACGTTGCCGAAAGCTCTGCAACCTTCTTTGGATTCGCAGAGGCCAACACCACCCTGCTCGGCACGCTGTGAGCCAGCACTAGCTACCCGCCCGTCAGCGGCCGAAATTACGAGGCGATGGCGGCACAGAAATGTACTCACGCTGAAGATTGTGAATCTGGCGGATGCCACCCTCGGCAAGCCCGAGCAGCGAATCCAACTCGTCACGGCTAAAGGGCGCACCTTCGGCGGTTCCTTGCACCTCGACAAATAAGCCCTTGCCAGTCATCACCACGTTCATGTCCGTCTCGGCTGTGGAATCCTCGACGTAGGGAAGATCCAAACAAGCTTCCCCGCCGACAATCCCGACCGAGATCGCTGCGAGTTCATCAATGAGTGGCACCGAGTTGAGCAAGCCAGCCTGCACCATGCGTGTCATACAATCGTGCAGAGCAAGATACGCCCCAGAAATCGCAGCCGTACGTGTTCCACCATCGGCTTGCAGCACATCGCAGTCAAGCAGAATCTGCCGCTCGCCGAGGGCCTTCATGTCAACCACTGACCGCAGGGCTCGACCGATTAGACGCTGGATTTCTTGAGTGCGACCTTTCGGGCCCTTTGTCTCACGGCGGATTCGCTCAGGTGAGGCTCCGGGCAGCATCGAGTACTCCGCAGTCACCCAACCCTTGCCGCTGTTACGCATCCATCGGGGTACGTCCTCGTCCAACATTGCAGTACATAGCACTTTGGTCTCGCCAAAGGTGACGAGTACCGAACCTTGTGCATAGGCGGTGAAGTCCCGCTCAAAGCTATGCGGGCGGAGTTCGTCTAGTGCGCGGCCATCTGGTCTCAAGGGAATCTCGTTTCTAGTTCTGTGGGGAACTGCCGGCAGACTCTAACTGAGTTCGAGCACTGCCTCGCGAAAGCTTGCCGATCGATCCTGCCAATTTCCAGCGGCCCGAGGAGTTGGCGCTGCAGGCGAGAACAGCAGAATTCCGCCGGCCGAGTCCTGGGCGAGCAGGGCAGCCACACCAATCTGCACTGCCTCTTCCACACTGGTGGCTGATGCAGTTACCTCAAGGCCAGAGCGATCAGCTAGTGATGCGCCATTCTCTGGAACGGTGACCGTGAGCAACTGCCCAGGCGCCCACTGCGCTGCCTCTTCGGCTAGTGGACGAGCTGCCACACCGCGTTCAGTCCCACCGAGAATCAGCACTGTCGGAACCGCTAGCTGGCGGGCCCAGGCTAGGCCAGCGGCCGTGGCTGATGGATTCGATGCGAGCGCGTCATCTACAAATTTGATTGCCGCAGCGGGACTCTCGGCGCTCGGGCCAGGGCACTCATCAAGACGACCGGGCATGGAGCGCGCCGCACCGGCAAGTATCTGCTGCTCGGTCATGCGACCACCGCCAAGTTGGAACACCACCTCCGCGGCCAATGCTGCATTCTGAACTCGCTGTTGCGGCAGAGCAGCGGCGCTGTGCGGTGGGACAACAACAACCGGGTCGAATGGCGCAGTCGCAGCAAGGGCCTTTGGGCTGTCAGCAGAGACAATGATGACCTTGGCAGCGCTGCCGTTGTTGCTCAGCACTCGCAACTTGTCTGCGTGATAGCGCTCTACTCCGCCGTGCCAATCAAGGTGATCCTCGGTGAGCGAAGTCAGCACTGCAATAGCAGGAACGTGCTGCAAGTCCGCTGCCTGATAGCTAGAAATCTCGAGTACCAGAATCGGCGCAGCGGAATCCCAGGCCGAAGAAAACACTGGGATCCCTATGTTGCCCGCTAGCCCAACCCTGAGTCCCGCCTCGGTAGCAAAGTGACCGATCAGGTCGGTGGTAGTTGTCTTTCCCTTGGTTCCAGTTACGGCAACCACGCGTTGCGAAGGATCAAGCGAACCCACCCACAGGTCGAGCGGAGTGGTCATAAAAGCACCGCGTTCCATTGCGTCGACAAGCTGCGGCAAATACCTGGGAAACCCTGGGGAACGCACAAAAACCTGGGCAGTCTCGACAGCTTCATCAATGCTGATCAGCGGCAACTGCTCAGCAGTTGGATGAACGGTCGATCCGCCATGAAGTTCGCTCTGCAGTCCACTGTGAGCACTGGCCCGCGACCCCATCTCGGAACCTTGACTTGCGGCCTCGTCAACTAGGGAAATCTCTGCGGGATTTGCCGCAAGAATCGCCCCGAGCGCTGCTTGCATATCGGTGCCCATGCCGAGCAGAACCACCCGCTGCTGAGTCAGATCATCAAGTTTCATGAGCTCAATCCATTCGTTTCTTGGTGTGTCATGCGCGAATCGCTCGTTGCTAGTCGGGTCGCAAGATTCGCCTCGCAACCCGATGCCAGCTAGCGCTCTAAACCGGCGATCATCTGTTGATATTCCGGCGGCAAACCTTCTACCGAGTCGATCTGTAAGAACTGAGCTGGCAGAGCCCCAACCTCGGCCAACACCTGAGCGGCCTCGGCTCGGAGTTGCTTGGGAATGAGCTGAGACTTCCACTCCGGCAACTCCGCTAGCAGCGCAACTGCGGCTGCGGACTCGTGTCGCTCCCCGACACAGTCGAACGGTTTCTCCGTCGACCAGAGTTCTCGGACAGGGTCCAGATGATCTGGCTCATCAAGTAGGTCTCGACCAAACAGCGCTCGCACCTGATCGGGGCTCAGAGATGGGGCCAGCATGAGGGCAGTGAACAGGCACTTTGCACAGTCTCCGCATGAGCGTTGTGTGCGACTGGATTCGTTTTCATTCCAAAGCGTGAACGCTCGATTGCAAGAAACGATGTCAGATGCCAGGCCACGCTGGGCGACGCTACGGCCGATTGCAAGCTCGGTCATGGGCCTCAGCAACGACAAGTAGCGAACCCCAATCGGGTCGAACACTGCTCGCAGGAGTTGCTCTGCCTCGGCCGATTTCGAGTACTGATGATTCACTTCAATTCCTGGCAGGCCAGCCGCTGCGGGGATCACCAAGCTGGGCTCAGAAGCGGAACGCTCCAAGCCCATCAGCACGTCGCGGCGGTCGATCAGCACAGCAAGCGCTACGGCGATTGCCGAGTTGATTGCCGTCACCGGCACGTGCCCGTTGAGCGCACCAGCAGCAACAAGCTCTCGCAACTGTGGATCAAGTGTGCGCTGAACGCTCAGCAAGGGTCGCCCAAGATGCTCTGCCAGATGTTGATGGGCACCCTTTGGGTTGACCGCCATGAGCACACCGTCAGGTACGAGATCAGCAACGAGCGCCGAATCCTTGCCCCCGCCAACCGGAATCAACGCCCCGTCTCGAACAGTCGGTGAGTCGACTGACAGTTCGGGGGCGATGCCCGAGCGTTCAACTAAGTCCACTGGAAGCGGGACGGGAAGATTGTTTCGATAGGCAAACTCGCGCAGACCCTCGTCGTACATTGCAAGCAGCAAGGCGCGCTCGGCCGCATTCAGCGCAGGGGCCTCAATCTGGGTTGGGGCAATCGACTTGTAGTACGAGACACCTGCGATCAGCAGTAGAACTCGCACGGCTCGGCCGAAATCCTCAAAGCCGACCTGGCCCTCTTGTGGAAGGTCACGGTCAAACTCAATGACTTCGGTGAACTCCTGCGTGCTGCCAAACCCATAGTGCAATCGGACCACAGGTCCGTCCACGCTGCTGTGGCTGATGATGAAGGGCTCTGAGGGTTGCTGCTCGCTCATAGAAATTCCCGACCGGCAAGAGAAGACACCGGCACAGTCTGCCCCCAAGGGGTCAAGCAAGTAATGGACTGCGCACCGAGTAGGTCTGCGAGTGTCATGCTCTGCTCTTGGGCTCCGCTTGATTCGATCTGCGCGCTTCTGCACGCCGAGTGAATCGCTCCGTCTTGAAGCGGAGGGGTAAGCAGCCTTGCGTCACTCATGCGAACAAAGACACTGTGCTGGTCGATGCAAGCAACATTGCCTTCCAGATTGAGCCACAGAGTTGCGTCAGTCTGCTCACTTTGAACTCTGCCCGCTATCAGTTCGGTGTCCTGAGAAAGCAGAAGTCTGGCTGCAGCACTGCTCTGATTGCGCCGATGCGAAGCCAGAGATACTCGCAGTCCAGCCGGAGAATCCGGAGAAAGAACCCGAGGTGGCGTGAATCCATCGAGGTGCATAAACCAGTCTCCACCCGGGGGCGCTGCCTTATGGCTGCTGGCGCTGGGGATAAGTGCAGCCGACAGATATGGCTGCTGCCCAGAGCCGTCCTGTGCAGAGCCGTCCTGTGCAGAGCCGTCCTGTGCAGGGCCGTCCTGTGCAGAGCCGTCCTGTGCAGGGCCCAAGAGCGCAGCAGCGATTTGTGATGCTGCCAGAGCAGGGTCAAAGCCCATGTACCCAAGGGTCTGCGCCGCATCGCTCAGGACTTGAACATGCGCCTGGACCGTTTGTGCCACTCGATCTGGCGCCAGTTCAGGGTCGGCGTTGATGTACACAACTGGCGAGATCCCAAGCAGTAGCCCAAGGCGGGCTTCGGTGTCTTGGCTCAACAAGTCCGAGTCCAAGATCTTGCCGTCAATCCAAAACACTGGTGGCGATGTCTGGGAACTCTGAGTTGATGACGCCATGTGTCAGGTCCAGTCTCGGTGCTGCAATCAAGCTTGTCAGCAGAGCAAGGATTGTACTTCGCAGGAGTCGGCCGGATTAGAAGTAGATGACCTTCTCTGCGTTTGCAGTCGCCTCATCCAAGTCGAGCGTCCAAGCTCCGGTCGAGAGGTACTTCCATCCATAATCGCAGACGATAAAGACAATGACTCCCGACTCAATTTTTTGAGCCACCTTGCATGCGCCGGCCAGAGCTGCCCCGGCTGAAATGCCAGAGAAGACTCCGGCATCGGCCAGCTTGCGTGTGAACTCGAGTGACTCACGTGGCCGCACAATGGACTTGCCGTCCAACAGGTCGTACCCGCCCCACTTGTCGAATACGGGTGGGATATAACCATCTTCGAGCGAGCGAAGCCCCTCTACTTTTTCACCCGTAGGGGGCTCGACAGCAAGAATTTTTATCTCGGGATTGTGCTCCTTTAAGAAGGTGCCTACGCCCATCAGCGTTCCAGAGGTGCCTAGTCCAGCAACAAAGTGGGTGATGTCTGGAACGTCTCGCAGGATTTCTGGCCCGGTGGTTCGGTAATGCGCCCGCGGGTTTGCCTCATTTGCGTACTGGTATAAGAAGACCCAGTCGGGGTTGTCTTCAGCCAATTCGATTGCCCTACGGACTGCACCGTTTGAGCCTTCTTCACCCGGGGAATCGATAATCTCCGCCCCGTAGACCTCGAGCAGTTGGCGGCGTTCGATAGACACATTGCCCGGCAAAACAATCTTGAGGTGATAGCCCCTGATGCGGCAAATCATGGCCATTGCAATGCCGGTGTTGCCCGAAGAGGGCTCAAGGATGGTGCATCCGGGGGTGATGCGCCCTTCGGCCTCGGCCTCGGTAATCATCGAAAGCGCAATGCGGTCTTTGACCGAGCCTGCAGGGTTCTGCCCTTCCATCTTGCCCAAAATTCGCACGTTGGGATTGGGGCTGAGTTGACTCAAGTCCACAATCGGCGTGTTGCCAATCATCTCGAGCACGGAGTTGTAGACAGTCATGGGTTGGCTCGGAGTGCAGTCATAATCCTGACCTGAATGCTAGGGAATTCCTGGGTCGAGAACCATTCGGGGGGCTGTGACATCTGAGAGATGAATCGAGCAGGTGCAATTTGGCGACTCATGGTGCCAACCTCACCTGCTCCTCAGTGATTGTGCCATCCACAATCCGGTACGACCGAAGCGAGGGCAGGTCATCTCGAAGGGACACGATCACGTAGTGCCAGTCAGGGTCGGGCGCCTGAGCCACATCGGTCGGAGACGGGTATGCGTCCGTATGCGTATGAGAGTGCATGACTCCCAGAATCTGCCAACCGTTCGCTTCGGCATCTCGGTCTGCTTGCAAGAACGCCTTGCCCGGAACCGTGTACAGCTTGGAACTCTGCGCTTCGTTCACGCATGGATAGAACCGCAACACTTGTGACTCGGCGCTGATCTGGACCTCGGCGCTTTGCGCTGCCGTCGGTGCTGTCGCTGCGTCTGCTGCTGAGGCTGAGACTGGTGCTGCTGCTGGGATCCCGGCGAAAAGCCCGCAAGCTTCAAGCGGCATCCCATCGAGTGCGTGGGCGATCATCTGAACGTGGATTTCTGGGGTCAAGCTCAGCACGCTGCCCAAGCTAGTGCGGCCGTCTGGGTTTCGGAATCATCTGGACTTCGCGTCTGGAGCGCTTTTTCGACACATAGTGTCGATTTTCCGCTCCGGACGCGCTTCGGCGATCAGTAGTAACCTTGCCAGTTCTGTGAAGCAGACCGGTATTCAGGTGATCGCCACCAATCGGCAGGCTCGTCATCGCTACGTTCTGACCGACACCTACGAGGCCGGCATTGTTCTGACCGGTAGCGAGGTCAAGTCGTTGCGGGAGGCGAAAGTGCAGCTCACCGACGCGTGGGCCTCGATCGACGCGGGCGAGGCCTGGATGCATGGCATGCATATTGCTGCCTACTCACACTCGCAACTTCATAGCGGTCACTTCGCAGTGCGTGATCGCAAGCTTCTGTTGCATCGCAATCAGATTGATCGCATTGGCATGAAGCTCAAGGTGGAGCGGCTCTCACTTGTGCCGACCAAGCTGTACTTCCTTGACGGCAAGGTGAAAGTTGAGCTCGCAGTCGGTAAGGGCAAGAACGTGGGCGATAAGCGAGAAGACATCAAGCGGCGAGACTCTGAGCGCGATGCTGCGAGAGATATTGCGAATGCCCGGCGGCGATCTGACTGACGGCTGTTCCTGCTCTCTCTCGCTCAGAGGTCAAACTGCTTCAATGCTGATAATGCAGTGGCCGACTGTCCGACCGACCCGGTACTCTGTAAGTGCTGCTAACAGAGAGGTAAGGCAAAGAGTGACTTAGCGGTGCAGCAGTACAGCACAGCACCAACACAGCAATAACGCAGTACAGCAATGCAGAGGGGCTGACTGGTTTCGACGTTGGGACCTGGAAGTCGAGTTTGCGACCCGAGTTGCCACAGACTCGTTAAACGGGGGCACAAAATGAACCGCCAACGAGCAGTTCGCTCTCGCAGCCTGATTTAACCCAGGTTGAAGAGAGTCATCGTGACCGGTAACGGCGCACGGGGCCTGATCCATGCAGCCCGGCAACAGAAGCGTGGATGGACCGTAGGGAAAGACCACTGACCGTGTGAAAGAACACTGACACCGGGGAAAGACCTGGTGGTGGCCTCCTTGTGAGGCCCGCTGACCTGCCAGTGCGGTAGCCATTGAGGCCGCAGTGCAGGAATGGTCGTAGCGAGTTCGGTAACCACCTAGCGGACGGGGGTTCGATTCCCCCCAGCTCCACTTTGTGATGTCGCGAGACATCGGCAAGGACCGAACCTGCAGGGTTCGGTCCTTTTGTCATTTTTGGCGGGGTTGGTAGCCGCGGGTGGGGTCGAGTGTGAGGTGTCGGAGGAGTTCTCCGGTGTTGGTCGCGACGACTCTGATGTCGAGGTCAGCGATGAGGAGTACGACGGGTTTGCCGGCGTGGGCGCGGCCGATGCTGATGTGGTGCATTCGTCCGGCGCGTCGCAGTGACACGGCGCCGGTTGTGTCGATGCGGTCGCGGCGGATCCGGTAGTGGGTGTTGGTGTCGGTGCTAGATGGTTGGGCTTTGGGGAGCAGTTGGTATGCGACGGCGGTTGTAGGCAGACCATCAGGCGGGCAACGTGACCTTCGACTGGGCTTTCCAGTCTTCCTCATATTGGGACTCTCAGGCCTTCTCGTGTTGGGAGTTTCAGCCCTTTTCGTGTTGCGCGGGGCGGCGCGGCTGAATGCAACAGCGCCCGTCGGCGTGAACTGCGACATGACATACTTGCGGCGTGTCCACGCGTGAGTTGCTGCTCGACGAGGCCCGGTCCGCATACGGCCAGAGCCAGTGGTCTGCGGCGCGTGCCGCTCTACGAGAAGCCGATGCAGATCAGCCGCTCGAGGCCGATGACCTCGAACGCCTCGCTTGGTCGAGCCGCTGGGACGGTGATCCTGATGGGTACTTGAACGCCCTCGAACGGGCGGAGGTGTCGTACGCCGCGCTCAGTGAGTCTGCAGGTGCTGCCCGCATGGCCCTCGAGCAGGCCCGCCACCACGCGATGATGCTCGATGGTGCGGTTGGCCTCACCTGCTACGTCCGAGCCACCGAACACCTGGCCGGCGCGCCTGAGTGCGCAGAGCACGCGCAAGCAGAGTGGTCGCTGTCTTTCGTTCTGATGGAGGTTGGCGACGCCGAAGGGGCGCGTAAAGCGCTACTCAACGCTCGAGCGATCGCCCGGCGGGTGGCCAGCCCGGGCTTGGAAGCAATGGCACTGCAAGGTTTGGCACACATGGCCACCGCCGACGTTGACGTTGACGTCAGCGAGGTACTCCCTCTGCTCGACGAAGCGGCGGCGCTGGCCATGCGACCCGGCGTCGCCCCCATCCACGCGGGCTACGTGTATTGCGCGGTGATCTCGATCTGCCGAGCGCTCTGCGACTGGGGCAGGGCGACCGAGTGGACCAAGGTCGCGACCCGCTACTGCGAGCGCGAGTCCATTGCTGGCTACACCGGAATTTGTCGGTTCCACCAAGGTGAGATCGACCGGCTCCACGGTCAACTGGCGGAGGCGGAAGGGCGAGTCCTGCAAGCGTGCGAGGAACTGATCGGGATTAACCGTTATAGCGCTGGCTGGGGGTACAGCGAGCTAGTCGAGATCCGGGTGCGTCGCGGAGACCTGAACGGTGCCGAGGAAGCACTCGAACAAGCCATTGCTCTGGGCGACAACGGCCAGCCGGGCCGGGGGCGCTTGCTCCTGGCGCAGGGCGATGCCCAGTCCGCGGTGCGGAGCCTCAGTCGCTCGCTCAACGAACCCGGATTCCTCGCCCGAGAGCGCCGCGTCTTCCTGCTCCCCGTCTACGTTGCGGCGTGCATCGCAGTGGGTGATGAGCAGTCGGCGGCCGAGAGCGTCGCAGAACTGGACGAGCTGGCGCGGAGGTTAGGCACACCTGGTCCGGCGGCAGCAGCAGCAGTCGCAAATGGGCACCTGGCGCTTCATCGCGGCGACACCAACACGGCGATCGCAGCCCTGCAGACCGGAATCCGTACCTGGAGCGAGGTCGAAGCCCCATACGAGTCTACTCAAGCGCGCGTCCTGCTCGCTCGGGCCCTGACCGCCGACGGGGACGACGCTGGCGCCCGCGTCGAACTCAAAGCTGCCGCCCGCCTTGTCAATGAATTCGGCATCGCCGTCGACCTCGACATCGCTCCTGCCCGCGCCACCAGCTCGCGAACCATCCGCACGTTCCTCTTCTCTGACATCGTGGACTCCACGCGACTGTCCGAGGCCATGGGCGATGCCGCATGGGAACCGTTGCTGCAGTGGCACGACCGAACCCTGCGGGCCGAGTTCGAGCGCTGGAACGGCGAGGAGATCAAGCACGGGGGTGACGGCTTCTTCGTCGCCTTCGGCGATTCCGACGATGGCATCGGGTGCGCCGCCGCCATCCAGCGCGACC
>CAMDAT010000091.1 GCA_945888825.1 Bifidobacterium breve
AAGGTGACTGGATGTTGAAACACCATTGCCACTCGACGGCGGTGTAGTAACGGGTCGAGTGATGCAATCTCTTGTCCCAGATAACTCACCGTCCCCGCACTCGGAACCTCAAGACGGTTGCAGCAGCGAAGCAGTGTGGACTTTCCCGATCCAGAAGCACCTGCAATGACAGTGAGCTTTGAGTCAGGTATCACCAGACTGATCCGGTGCAGTACCTCTGAACCAGCGATGCTCACGCTTAGGTCGCGGAACTCAAAGAGCGGCTTCACTCGTAGCAGTGCGTTCCAATAAGAATCACTCTGTAACGCTATCTCGCGGATTCACCGTGCCGACGGACTGCCAACCGGCCTACTGTTTGGGAATATGAGCGAACGCAGAAGCTTGGCCACCCGTGTCGTCCAGGGCATCTTGGCACTGCCTGATCCGATAATTGATCGACTGATTAGCGCTCCCCCCATTGTTCTAGATGGTCGGGTGCTCAACCGGCGAGTTCAGGCGATGCTTGTTCTTTCCGAACGCTTGGGAATTCGAGGTGATGGCCAGCCGGAGTCAGTTGCGGAGCGACGGGCTGCTATGCGCCGAGGAGCCGCTCTTGGTATGCCAGTGCGCACAGGGCTGCATGTGGTTGACCGCAGAGTCCCCGGCCCTGCAGGAGATATACCCGTTCGGATCTATCGACGATTTGGCTTGCCCGAAACGGCTCCTGCAATCGTGTACTTGCACGGCGGCGGCTGGGTTACCGGCGACCTGGACACCCACGACGGGTCCTGCCGCCTACTCGCCGATGAGAGCGAATGCATCGTGGTTGCAGTGGACTACCGGCTAGCACCCGAACACCCCTTCCCTGCGGGGATTGATGATGCCGTGGCTGCATACAGGTGGGTGAATGATCACGCATCTGAGCTCTCAATCGAGCCAGGCCGCGTCGGGGTCATGGGCGACAGCGCTGGTGCCAACCTTGCCGCAGTGGTTGCTCAAGTCACTCGGGATACTGATGTACCAGCCCCCGTGGCGCAGTGTCTGATCTATCCCGCTACTGACGCCTACCTTCGCGAGGCCTCGCATGAGATCTTTGCGAAAGGGTTCTTCCTGACCCGAGATTCCATGGAGTTCTTTCGGTCAACCTATTTGCCCGATCAGAGCGATTGGGACTCACCTCTTGCCTCGCCGATTGAACAGACTGATCTGGCGGGAGTCGCCCCCGCACTGATTGTCACAGCTGGATTTGATCCACTGCGAGACGAAGGTCGACGCTATGCAGAGATGCTCGTCGAGGCCGGTGTACCGACTCGCTACCGCTGTTACGACGACATGGTGCACGGGTTCTTTGGAATGGGAATCCTGCCCGGGGGCATGGCGATGGCTACCGAGATTTGTCTCGGAATGGGCGACCTCATGCACGACACGCCCTAACGCAGCGCCGGCACAGGCACAGGCGTAGGCACAGGCGCAGGGTTCTGAGAGATTCAGGAATTGCTGCGGGTATCAGTCATGTCTGCTGTTCCAGCTCGACGTTGGATCATGGATGAAAGTCCGGGGGCCAAGCTTCCGAGCGTGGCTGCCAAGCGCAGTTCGATCGGCGCTACGAATGCTTCGGCGGGATTCGATTCGATGGTCTTAGCCACGCAGCGGCCAACATCGGCCGGAGTCTTCTTTCGCACGGCAGCCGGTAACTCGATGCCCGAGGTGGCAAACATTCCGGCCTCGGAAATAAAGCCCGGCTCTACGATCGAGACTCCAATACCAGCACTCGACAAGTCCTCTCGCAGCGAGAGAGAGAATCCACGAAGGCCAAACTTGGTTGCGTTGTACATCCGAGTATTCGGAGTAGCGATCACGCCCGAGAGCGACCCAATGAAGACAATCTGCCCGCTGGCCTGCCGCTCCATATGCGCTTGGGCAAAGGCCGTAGCCATCAGAATTGGGCCACGCAGGTTGACATCAATTGATCGGTCGACCTCTTGCGCAGTCATCTCGGCAATCGCTACATCGGAACCCATGCCGGCGTTTGCGATCAGCACATCGCAGTCACGTGATGCCTCGACGAGTTGCTCAAGGCCTGCAGGATCGCACAGATCCGCAACGAGCACCTGAGCCTGGGTTTGTTCAGCGAGTGCCTCAAGTTCCTCAACACGCCGACCAGTGAGCGTGAGTCTGGCTCCGCGCTGATGCAGTTCTTTGGCGATGGCCTGACCGAGTCCGCCGCTCGCACCTGTCAGCAGCACATTTCGACCGTAAATATTCATGGCCTCAACGTAGCCCCTACCCCGGGTTACAGAAGAAACAGTTCGCGAAGGTCGAAAAGTGCCATGACGGCAAGGGCCACAAAAATGCTGCCACCAACGATTGAGTAGCCCCATCGCCATTTGTGGTTTGAGGCGAAGAATCTGCGCATTGATAATGCAATTGCCGTCATCGAGATCGCGCCTAGCAGCAACCCAACAATTGGCTTGGTGACTCCGTGAGTGAGATCAACAATTGGAGCGAGGAGTGGCAACAAGAGGTACGTAACGGTGCATCGCATGGCAGAGACTGCGATTGATTTCCCAAAGGCATTTTCGGATCCAAAAATGCTCTTTGGCGGGGCATCCGGGTTGATCCTCAGGAACCTGAGCATCGCAAGGTCGGCGGCGGAACGCTGCGGTGGGAGGGGGTCTGCCGATGCTGCCTTGACTGATTCCATCAGAGCCCGACTTTACGCTGAGCACAGAACATACGCACATCGCACTGCTCAGAATCTGCCTGAGACGCACCGCGTACTCAGCCAAGATGCTGTGCCGTACGACTCAAAAACTCGCTGAGCAACTCGTGGCAGTACAAATCCTCAGCGAATTATCAACAAGTGTCGCTAAGTGGGCGATACTTGTATGGTGCGTGACCGATCAGAAGCTGAATCAGAAGAGCAGCTTCTTCGCCTTGGAAGAGCAGTGTCTCGGGCCAACGGTCACTTCTCGGTCATGATCGACCGAAATTTTCAAATCGAATGGGCCTCTGAGACTTCCTACCTGATCTTTGGGTGGTCAACTCTTGTAGGTCGAAACATGACCGAATTGATTCATCCTGAAGACTTTGAGTTAGCCGCTCAGTCCATTGAGTTTCACGTGGATCACGCTTCGGATTATCAGGCGAACTTTGATCCTTCTTGGAGACCGGATTCCACGAGCATTCGAATCGCAACTGCAGAGGGCGATTACGTGCGCGCCGATGTGCAGCTCTGCAACTTTCTTGAAGACCCAGAGATTGGAGGCCTGCTCGGCCTTGGCCGCTTTGGCCGTGACCTGAGCGACCTTGCAACTGCGATTGACCTACTTGGCCAGAGTGCGCCACTCGACAGCGTCCTCCCCGTGCTTGCTCGCCTAGTGGACTGCAGCGTTGATGGCACCCGCACACAGATTGTCTACTGGGAGGACGGTGCCACTACCTCCCACGTCGCTCCAGATTCCGAGGAACTGCCCGATGCGCCGACTGAGTTGTTGACTCTGGCGCGAGAGACGGGTCAGGTTCAGCAGATCCTTGATCTGCAGGGGCAGGCAACCAAAGGGCTAGGAGAGAAGTTCGGTGCCGTGAGTCTGCTTCCCGTGGCGCTGCCAGGGTCAGAGCAAATCGGAGCATGCATTGTTCTGTGGAGCGAGCCCGCAATGGGCTTAATCTCGGGTCCTCAGCGCCTGATACACCAAGCAGTCCGGCTCACGGCTCTGGCCGTAGCGGACCATCAGTCAAAGGGTGCGCTGCGCTTTGATGCACAGCACGATGGACTCACGGGGCTCCTGAATCGTAAAGGTTTGAGTCAAGTATTTGCAGCCCAGCAAGGTCCTATTGCAGTGCTCTATATCGACCTTGATGACTTCAAACCCGTCAACGACGAGTACGGCCATGAGGTAGGCGATCTGATGCTGGTCGAAATTTCTCGGCGTATCAACGAGTCAGTTCGGGAAATCGATTTTGTGGCTCGCCTAGGCGGTGATGAGTTCGCAGTTCTCTGCCCTGGAATCACTGACTCGAGCGAGGCTGCCGAGATAGCAGAACGACTCATTAGCGCCGTGGCTCTGCCAGCCGCTGTTGGGGAATTCACCGGCAAGATCGGTGCGAGCGCAGGAGTTGCTTTGGGCGACTGCAAGAGCGAACCTGCCGCCCTGCTTCGAACAGCAGATGTTGCGCTCTACCAAGCCAAGACGGGCGGCAAGCAGCGCGTTGCTATTTCCAACGGCACAACTACGACGGTGGGTTAGCGCAGTCGTTAGTACTGCCACTTGGCGGTATTAGACCTCTTCAGGACTAGACCTGTTCAGGATTAGACCTCTTCAGGCCGATCAAGCTTGTTGACGTCCACGCGAATCCCAGGTCCCATGGTTGAAGACAGGGTGACCTTCTTGAAGTAGCGCCCCTTCGAGGAGGAGGGCTTTGCTTTCTGCAGTTCTTCGATCACGGCCAAGAAGTTGTCGTTCAGCGCAGTCGGCTCAAAGCTCGCACGCCCGATTGGCACATGAACGTTGCCGTGGCGGTCTGTGCGGTACTCGACCTTGCCGCCCTTGAACTCCTCAACTGCTTTCGCAGGGTCGGGGGTTACGGTGCCGGTCTTTGGGTTGGGCATCAAGCCACGCGGACCGAGTGCTCTACCGAGGCGGCCGACTAGCGGCATCAGGTCAGGGGTAGCAATCGTGACGTCAAAGTCCATCATGCCGCCCTCGATAAGGGCTGCAAGGTCTTCAGCGCCGACGTACTCTGCGCCAGCGGCAGTGGCGGCCGCAGCAGCCTCGCCCTGAGCAAACACGGCCACACGCACGTCTTTGCCTGTTCCTGCCGGCAAAGCAACTGTGCCACGCACCATCTGATCGGGCTTGCGAGGGTCAACGCCTAGGCGGATAGCAAGGTCAATTGACTCGTCAAAGTTCTTGGTGGCGATTGTCTTGACTACTGCCACGGCCTCGGCCGGCGTGTGGAAGTTGTCTCGGTCGAAACGCTTTGCGGCGTCATCAAACTTTTTGCCATGAAATGCCATGTCGATCTCCTAAATGGATGGTCTCCCTCATGTCGGCGGGTCCGGAGGCGAGGTCTTCCTCTCGGGGCCGTACTGCTATGAACTTATTGCCTGAACGAATTACTCAGCGATGCGGATACCCATTGAGCGAGCAGTACCAGCGATCTGAAGCTTGGCAGCCTCAAGATCGTCAGTGTTCAGATCGGGCAGCTTAATTTTTGCGATGTCTTCAAGCTGGCTGTCGGTGATCTCTGCGATTGATCCACGACCTGGGGTCTCAGAACCCTTATCCAAACCAAGCGCCTCGCGGATCAGCACAGGGGCTGGTGGAGTCTTGGTAACGAAACTAAAGGTGCGATCCTCAAAGATAGAGATCTCGACCGGAACAATTGTTCCGCGCTGTGCTTCGGTTCTTGCGTTGTACTCCTTGCAGAAGTCCATAATCGCCACACCGTGGGGACCGAGCGCGGTTCCTACGGGCGGAGCAGGCGAGGCCTGTCCGGCGGGAATCTGGATCTTTACAAGGGCTACGACCTTTTTCTTGGCCATTTTTCACTTCCTGCAGAAGGGCAACCATCCGGACGCAAACGCGCTACGGGGCCCAGGGACGACGTGTAAGTGTGGTGCATAGAGTGCACCTGTAGCAACCCGGCGACCTGCCGGGGCCACAATAAGCTCAAGTTAGAGCTTTGCTACCTGAGAGAATTCGAGTTCAACAGGGGTTTCACGGCCGAAGATATTGACGAGGACCTTCATCTTCATATGGTCCTCATCGATGTCGACTACCGATCCGGAGAAGTCAGCAAACGGACCTTCCTTGACGCGCACTGTCTCGTTCAATTCGTATTCAAGACGAGGACGTGCACGCTTGGGCGAGTCATCGGTGGGGCTATCCGCAGTGCGAATAAACTCTTCGACCTCTCTACGAGACAGCGGAGAGGGCTTGTTTCCGGCACCGACAAAGCCAGTGACTCCTGGAGTATTGCGAATCACGTACCAGCTGTCATCGTCGAGCGAGCAGCGGATAATCAAGTAGCCGGGGAACATCTTTTTCTGTGCGATGACCTTCTTGCCAGCTTTGAATTCGGTCACCTCTTCCATGGGAATGGCGACCTCGTGGATCTTTGCATCCATTGCCATCGACCGGGTTCGGGCCTCGATGTTTTGGCGAACCTTGTTCTCATATCCCGACTGGGTATGTAGGACGTACCACTTGCCCGGCTTGTCATAAGGCGAAATTGCAGCCTCGGCTGCAGCAGCGGCAGCTTGCGCTAGCAGTTCCTCCTCTGCGAGGACCTCGGCCACCTCCTCGGCAACGATCTCTTCAACGATCGCTTCCTCGATCAACTCGGCAACGATCTCTTCGACGATCTCTTCAACGATCGCTTCTTCGATCAGTTCTTCAACGATCTCTTGTTCACTATCAGTCACGCTTGCTCCGTCATCATCAGTCATTCGTTCAGATTCTCCGTGGTCAGCACTGTCGGCTTCGGCAGGCCTCATCATTCAGGGTGGATGGTTCGATGGCTAGTAGCCGCTAGCTGCAAAGGCCGAGACTTGGCTCACCGTGGCGGCGAGAGCACCTTCAGCTGCAGGATCGGTAATAAATCGGAACATCCGCTCAAAGAGGAAGTCGATCCCAAATACGAAGGCAGTAAAGACAATGAGGGCTGCCAGCACAATGATGGAGTACCGACGCACCTCGTCACGAGTCGGCCAAGCAACCTTTTTGAGCTCAGCTCGCACCTCTCGGAGGAACTGCATGGGCTTTGTGCGCTCAGACTTCAGATGCTGAGTGGGTGCCTTTCGGTCACGCACAGCAGTTTGGGAGCCGTCAGGATTAACCTGACCACCCTTCTGCGCAGCTCGTTTTTGCTCTCGGTTCATCGACACGGCGAGTACCTCTCCGGAAAGTAATAATTCTGCTGAATACCAGGCCCGAAAGCCCCAACAAACAACAGCAACAAGTGAGCAGGGCAGGTGGGACTCGAACCCACAACCGCCGGTGTTGGAGACCGGTGCTCTAGCCAATTGAGCCACTGCCCTTTGTACTGCTCTAGCCCATAACGAAACCAAGGTCTCGCGTCCAAGCCAGATCAGACTCCTCTAGGTTAGACCCTGAACGGCCCAAGGGCTACATGAGAGCCTGTCTTGCTCCGAACTTCTCGCCATTGCGGCCCGCTGTCAGGCTGCTGTCATGCTGCTGTCAGGCAGGGGCAGGCCGACGGGCCCGTGCTGCAAGAGCAATCGCTCCCGCTGCAGTTGCTGCCGCCGCCATCGCTGTAACTGCTGCAACATAGGCGACACGATGCCGATCCCAAGCTGACTGAATAGGGTTGCGAGACGTACGACTCTGCAAATACTGGAGAATCTCGGTAACCATTTGTGGCCCGGGATCAATCTCTGCTGAACGCAGGGAGCTCATACCGCGAAACACCTTCTTGTACTGAGCTTGCTCTGCTTGGCAGCGAAGGCACCGGTCCACATGACGTGCCGCTGTTTTGGGCATCGGCAGTTCAGCCTCGATCGATTCCGATACTGCCACCGCAGCGTCCTCACACCGCACGGGATTGCACCTGATCAAGTTCGGGGAACAACTCTGAGCGCAAGCGATGTCTGGCTCGATGCAAGCGAACCTTTGCAGCTGTGGTTGAAATCCCCAGTTCGGAAGCGATGTCCTCATGGGACATCTCATAGACATCTCTCAGCACTACTACCGCACGAAGCTTGGGCGGCAAGGTGTCGAGCGCAACTAGGAGGCGGTTACGTAGGTCCCCAGCTTCTGCCCGAAGCTCGGGGTTGTACTCACTGCGCAGATCAATAAGTTCATCCGTCTCTGGCAGCTTTGCGTGCCGGTGGCGACCACGGCGTTGCATCTGCGTAGAGGCACAGTTCGCTGTCACTCGGTACATCCAGGTGGAGAATTGAGACTCGCCGCGAAACTTTGGCAGGGCTCGGTACGCCCTGAGATAAGCCTCCTGCGTGACGTCTCGCGCATCTTCGGAATTACCCGTCAGTCGCACCGCCAACGTGTAAGTCTGCACGTACGTGGCCTGAACGAGTCGTTCGAAAGCTGATTCATCACCCTGCTGAGCCGCAGCAACCAAACTAGAGAGTTCATCCTGCACTCGAGGCAGCGGTCGCTCTACTAGGGCAGAGGAGTCGTCTGTGTCTGCAGGCTTCCGAGTTCGAGGCTGCATCACAGGCCTAGAAACAGTGCTTGTCTCTAGCGCGTTTCTTTGTGCATGGTGTGCTTGCGATCGAACCTGCAGTACTTGTTCAGTTCGATGCGTTCGCGGTCATTCACCTTGGACTTCTTGGTGATGTAGTTACGACGCTTGCACTCGGTGCACTCGAGCGTCACTTTGATGCGCTTGTCGGAGGCCATCTGGTATTGCTCCTGTAGAGAGAGTTCAGCCTGGCCGATCGGCTACAAGGCAGGCCCATAGTGTGGCGGGAACTGCGCCCAAGAACAAACCGAAGATTCCCGAGTTGCCAAGAGTGGCCGCAGAAACAGCGAAAACAGCCAGATAAATAATCCATCCCCCGAGGTTGAGGGGTGGATTATTCATTCTGGCTTGATTGCTACAGGCATGACTACTGAGTTAGTAGCGGCGGCCGGACTTGAACCGGCGACCCCTCGATTATGAGCCGAGTGCTCTGACCATCTGAGCTACGCCGCCCTGTGGGCACAGTCCACTTTACTCTTGACCCCGGATTACTCAGGGCCGAACTGCGAGCCCCCTGTCAGAATTGAACTGACGACCTCTTCCTTACCATGGAAGCGCTCTACCGACTGAGCTAAGGGGGCGGGGCCATCGCACGAGGCTTGGGACCGGATGCCGAGACTAGCGGGACAAGGTCGGGGGCGACAAGAACCCGAAGGAATTGACGCTCTCAGTCGTTCGTACTCAAGGATTGCGTCTTACGTGTCGATACAGCAGCTGTGCAGTTCGAACGCCTTGTCATTGAATCTGGAGACAACAGCATTTCGTTTGACCTTCATCCGCGTCTGACTGTCATTGCCGGGTTAGGCCAGATGGAACGAGACGGGCTCGTCAATGAATTTGTCGGTGCGTTGGGAAATTCCCGCAGTGGGGTGCACCTAGAACTACTCGCAGCTAACGGCAATCGATTCGCCATCTTTCGGCCGAACAACTCCGCCCACCGAGTGATCGACGTCGATGCTCGACTTGATGTGACTGCGCAGTTCACAGACGCAACTGGAGCGATCAACCTGTTGTCACGCGCTGGTCTTGACCATCACCGGGCACGACGGGCCATGCGGTTCAATGCTCAGGATTTGGCCGAATCTGCAGCGCGAGACGAATTCATTCAGCAACTTGCGCGGCTGGACCAGAAACAACTCTGGGTAGCCGCAGAAGCACTCAGCAGTGCTCAACGAAGGCTCGAGGAAGAGGCAGACGCGGTTGGTTCTAGCGTTGAGGACGCAGCAGTCATCGAACGCATCGAGACTCACCACCAGAACTTTGAGCGCAGTCAGGATCAGAACGAAACCGTTCGGAGAGCCACGTTCATGGTGGCAGGATTTGCTGCGTTGCTCTCGGTGCCGATGGCCAGGCTTGCTGGAACACTCGGAGTGATTCCGCTTGCCGCAATTGCCTGCGGCGCAGTGTTGGTCTCGCTGCTTTATTGGCGTCGCATGGAATCAGCACGTAAACGAGAGGCCGCTGCGCTAGCCGAGGCTGGAGCACATTCGTACCTGGGATTCCATTTACAGCGAGTCAATAGTCTGCTGTCTTCCGATACCGGTCGCCGCCGCTTGATCGCCGCTGCCGAGGAACACCGCTTTGCCACTCAGCAATGGGCTGCCCTAGCAGGGAGTATCGACGTGCAATGGGCCGCAGAGAATCACCAAGAGATTGCTGCGGCCGCAAAGCTTCGCCAGGAGGTCCATCCAGCAGGGGGCGAAGAGGACCACCACGCACTAGACGACACAGCCGCAACTGCTCACGCGCTAGTGACGCATTTGGGAAACCTTCGCAACTTGGCCGTGTCCGGGGAAAGCTTTCCTGCATTGTTTGACGAGCCGTTCGTAAACATCGAGTCTGGAGTGCTCCCTGCGCTGCTCGAAGTGATGGTTCGAGGCTCGCAACACCAACAGATCATCCTGCTCACCGACTCACCAAGCGTGACCTC
>CAMDAT010000092.1 GCA_945888825.1 Bifidobacterium breve
CCAAGCCCTGCGGCCTCTGCAGCCAACAACAGGCCCATCAGCCCCGCTCCCCCGTCTACATACCAATAGGGCACCTGCCATGCCTCGAGACTGTCTCCAAGCCCCGTGTGTGCCTTATCTGGCTCCTGATAGCGCTCCTGATAGGCGCTCGGCCTCACCAGCGGGATCACCAAGGTGGGTGCATTGAGTAGGCCGGGCCACGGGAAACTCTCTCGCTTCTGTTCGGTAAGCGTCAGGGACCAATACTGAGCTACCTGTGGCTGTGACAACACCAGTAACTCAATAGCAGCGGTGTTGCCAGCGGACGGCCCGCGAAATGCTGCCAGAAGGACCTTGTTGAGCAACCCTGGCTCGATCTCCTGCGATGTGAAATCCCGACACATGCGGCGCGATGCCAGAACACGGTCAAACTCTTGAGCGGAATTACTCACCCGTGCTTGAGGAGTTCCTCGGCCATTGCCCATCCGCAGACCACCACACAGTCACCGCGTGATCCATCTAGGTGGGTGAACTGCGCAGCTACGGCCACCTCGATGGTCTCGGGCTTGAGGGATTCGTGATCCAGAACCAGCGGCGGAGAGCCATCACCAGTGATGGTGAAAACCTTGTCGTTATAGCGATTCGATTCGATTCCGAAGCGTTTCACTAGTCGCCGACCCCATGCCCGTTCCTCACCCGAGGGCTTGTGCTCCGGCCGAGGCACGATGTCAGTCAGCAGTCGAAAGCCCTCGAGGGCCCCTGCGTCACTCATGCGCGTACCGAGCAAGACATCCTCATCAGGGAAGGCCATCAGAGCACGGCGGAAATTATCGCCAATCAAAGCCCGCAGCGTTGCGTCTCGTTTCGAGGTGCGCTTAACAGCAGCCACGCCCAACAAGATGCAAGGAGTTCCACCAATGCGTTCCAAGGTCGAAAAAGAGAACCCACGCAGCAGGTTTCCTTCGCGGACGAGCGTTACGAGCACCCAGATGTCAACCTGCTTAGAGAGCTCGCCCACTCCGTAGCAATGTCCGCCATCAGCACAGATGTCGGCCATCTCGGCCAGCTCCGAGTCGCTGAGGGCAGTGCAATCTTTTGTCGTGACGTCTAGCGCCATGCACAGCTCCCAAAAAAGTAATGCAAATGTGGTGCTGCTAGTTCAGTCGAAAACGGCCCCTGAACGCAAACTGTGAGGCGAATTTCAGCCCCGATTTCTCAGCCTATGGGCTCAGACCACAACTGCTTCATGGCCTAACAGCGCCCGAAGCTCACCCACAAGGCCGCTCTGCGTACTCACCATGTACTGCTCTGGCAATTGCAGAACATGGGTCTCATCGAGCAGCAAAAGCACCTGCGAGGTACCTGGGAAGTCCAAAAACAACTCCTTGAGGCGCTTGACTGTTGTGTCATTCAAGCGTGTTGGACTCAGATGCAGGCGCAGCGGCGGATCGGTCTCTGGCATCGCATCAAAAATCTCTATATCGGTAGCAATCAGCTTGGGAGTGTCGTCTCGTTTATCAACGCGACCACCAATCAAGACCACTGCATCCTCGGCGAGCAGGTGTCCTATCTCTGTCATCGTGCGAGGGAACACCATGACCTCGACTACCCCCTGCAAGTCTTCGAGTGTAAAGACCGCCATGAGGTCACCCTTCTTGGTCCACTTTCGCTGCAGGCCAGAAATCACACCCCCCACTGTGCGGCGAGCCCCGTCTTCGACATCAGCCTCAATAAGTTCTGGCAGGGTGCAGTCAGTTTTTTTGCGTAAGGCCGTCTCTGCGCCGAGCAGCGGGTGATCCGATACATACATCCCCAGCATTTCCTTTTCGAATACCAACCGCTGCTTTTTATCGAAGTCGCTGGTTGGAATAACCACCCGTTCATCAAAGGCTGGTGAAGCAGTTTCAGGCTCGCCGAAGAGCGACATCACACCCATCTCGTGTTCTTTACGACGAGCCACGGTTTGATCGATGATCTGTTCGTAGACCATCAGCAGGCCTTGGCGCGAGTGACCCATCGAGTCAAAAGAACCTGCCTTGATGAGGGCTTCAATGGTCTTCTTGTTCAGGACCTGGGTGTTGACCCGCTGCGAAAAATCATAGAAGTCTGTAAAGGCACCTTGGTCTTCTCGCTCAGTCACAATGTGCGCAACAAGGCCCGCTCCCACATTTCGAACAGCGGACAAGCCAAAGAGAATGCGAAGCTCCTCGGTTCCGTCTTCAGCCGCGCCGATTACTGGAGTGAAATCGGTTGTGGAGCCGTTCACATCTGGAACCACAACCTCGATCCCCATGGCCCTGCATTCAGCTAAGAAGATCGCAGCTTTATCTAACGAGGTGCGAACGCTCGTCAACAGGGCTGCAAGATACTCAGCTGGGTAGTTCGCTTTGAGATACGCCGTTTGATACGCGATGTAGCCATATCCGTAGGCATGAGACTTGTTGAACGCATAGTCCGCAAAGGGTTCAATGATGTCGAACCAAGCAGTACCGAGTTCTTGGCCGTAGCCAGTAGCTACGCATCCCTCGGTGAACTTAATCCGCTCACGCGCAATCAATTCCTTGTCTTTTTTGCCACAGGCCTTTCGCAGGTTGTCCGCCTCAGCGAGTGAGTAGCCGGCAAATTTCTGCGCAATCCGCATCATGGATTCCTGATACACCATGAGCGCATAGGTATCTCCGAGTACCTCTTGAGCGTCGGGATGCAGATACTCAACGGGCTTGCGGCCGTTCTTGCGGTCTGCATAGTCGTAATGCATGTTTGCCGCCATCGGCCCAGGCCGATATAGGGCAACTAGTGCGGCGACATCTTCAAACGCGGTAGGCGCCAAGGAGCGCATCAACGCACGAATCGGCGATGACTCCAACTGAAAGACCCCGATGGAGTCGCCACGCGAAAGCAATGCATAGGTAGCTTCGTCTTCAAGGTCGACATTATCGATGTCGATCTCGATACCCCGAGTTTGCTGGATCAAGGTCAATGTGTCAGAGATCACGTCAAGGTTTCTCAGGCCGAGAAAGTCCATTTTCAACAGGCCAAGTTCTTCAACACCGTGCATCTCATACTGAGTAACTACGGGCGCATCCTCGGGGTTCTTTCCCGACTCCGGCTTTCGCTGAATGGGCAGGTAATTCGTCAGCGGCTCTTTGGTAATCACTACTGCAGCAGCATGGATACCATCGCCTCGTCGTAGACCCTCAAGACCCTTCGCCACTTCGATTACTTCTCTTGCATCGGGGTCCTCGTGATACATCTGGCGAATGTCGGCCGCCATCTTGTATCCGTCGAGATACTTCGGGTGCTCTTCAAGGCACGCATACAAGGGCGTATCTCTGCCCATCACGAGAGCGGGCATGGCCTTGGCAACTTTGTCACCAACGGAATAGGGCTTACCGAGCACGCGAGCGGCATCGCGCACAGCCGCACGCGCCTTGATGGTCGAGAAGGTAACGATTTGAGCAACTCGGTCTCGGCCGTAGCGCTCGGCCGCATAGCGGATCATCTCATCGCGGTATCTCGAGTCGAAGTCCATGTCGATATCGGGCATCGAGACTCGACTTGGATTCAAGAATCTCTCAAAGAGAAGGTCGTACTTAATGGGGTCAAGGTCAGTGATGCGCAAGCAGTAGGCAACTGCGCAACCTGCGGCAGAGCCTCGACCTGGGCCAACGCGGATGTTGCTGTCGCGTGCGTGCTTGATCAGGTCCCATGTAATGAGGAAATACGAGGAGAACCCCATATCGCCAATGACCTTGAGTTCATAGGCCAAGCGATCAAGCACGGCATCTGGAAGGTCGGATCCCCATCGGGCATGAGCACCAGCAAAGGTCAGGTGTTCAAGATATGCGGCGTCATCCGCGAATCCCTCGGGTAAGGGGAAATTAGGCAGGAGTGGCTTGCCGAACTCAATCTCTAGTTCGCAACGCTCCGCTATCCAGAGTGAGTTATCGCAAGCCACCTCTACCTCTCGAAAGAGGTAGCGCATCTCTTCAGCAGTCTTGAGGTAGTGGTGATCCCCGTGAAAGCGAAAGCGGTCCGGATCGCTTAGCTGTGAACCTGTCTGCACACAGAGCAGCGCATCATGAGCAACAGCATCGCCCTGTTTTACATAATGGCTGTCGTTCGTAGCAAGTAACGGCAACTTCAGTCGCTTTGCCAACTGAATGAGCTGTGGATTCGTTCGCAACTGATCGGGGATGCCGTGGTCTTGAATCTCTACAAAAAGGTGGTCGCGGCCGAAAATGTCGAGCAAGCGACCAGCACGCTCACATGCCGCATCGAACCCTTGGTTCATCATTGCCTGCAACACATGGCCACCTAGACAACCGGTGGTAACGATCAGTCCTTCGGAATGCTCCTCAAGAATCTCCCAATCGACCTTGGGCTTGCGGTAGTAGCCCTCCATAAAGGCCCGGGAGGAGAGCTGAATCAGGTTTTTGTACCCCACCTGATTCTCTACCAATGTGGTCAGGTGGTAATACGCCTTCTTACCGCCCTCTACCTCGCCACCTGAGTCATCCATGCGTGAACCACGCAGTTGCAGTCGCTCATCGCGATGCTCGTGAGCCATGTACAGCTCGCTACCGATGATCGGCTTAACCCCTGCCTTATTGCATTCTTGGTAGAAGTCCAAGACGCCGTACATGTTGCCGTGGTCGGTAATACCCATGGCTGGTTGGCCATCTTTGACTGCCGAGGCAACAACATCGCCAATGCGCGCCGCACCGTCGAGCATCGAATACTCGGTGTGCTGATGAAGATGGACAAAAGAATCCGCCACGGCGGGTACGCCTCCCCAGAGTTCCTACAGCACGATCGTGCCCATGGAATCGATGCCAATGCATGCGCATCGGTGCTCGTTGAGTATCGCGCGCCTGAGAGACAAGTTTGGACTTCCGCCCGCTTGCTGGCGCAAAGCAGTGCGAACTGCGCTGCTAGATGTACCCCGGGCCGGGTTCGGGTACCGAACCTGTTCTTTCGGGTAGCTCCCCTCGCACGCCCTCGAGTTGCTGGCGTGCAGCCATTTGCTGAGCCACCAAGGTGGCCTGGATGCCATGAAAGAGCCCCTCGAGCCAGCCCACAAGCTGGGCTTGGGCTAGACGCAACTCAGCCTCTGTGGGCGGCTCTGCAGAGGAGAAGTCAAAGCTCAACGTATCAAGTTCTTGGCCTAACTCCGGAGACAACGCTGTCTTCAACTCCATGATGGAACTGTCGTAAATCCGGCCCAGTTGCTCTCGTGAAGCGTCATCGAGCGAAGTGTTACGCACCTCTTCGAGTAGTTGCTTAATCATCGCCCCGATCCGAATAATTTTTCCCGGAGACTCGATCTCTATTGTTCCTTGCGCCTCGTCCAAGTCAGTGGCCATCGAATCAGCTATGCCGGCAACAGCACCCACCTCGGGGCTCAGCAGCTCCGCACCCAGGCTGACCCCTGCAGCAGTCTCACTAGAACCAGGCTCAGTAGAAGCGGGCGCGACAGTGCTGGGGCTTACAGAGTTCGGGCTTACAGAATTCGGGCTTACAGAATCAGACATGACAGGATCCTACTCAGGGGAAATCTTGTTCAGTTACGAGCAATCAGAAGCGGAACCATGACTTCGGCCGAGGTCATTGACCCGTGTCGGCCCTGCAGCACAAAGGGCCCCGTGTCCGCTACGTCTTCAAAAGCAATGGGCTCACGAGCGACGAGTGCTACGTCCCCCAACCGATCGAGGGCAGCAGGAAGAACCTTGGGGCCGAACCACCCCTCGTCCAAGGTCTGCTCTTTCGAGACCACCCAAGCAACATCGCTATGGAACTGCGTTGCCGCAGCGAGCAAGTCGCTTTGCGATCCCGGGCGAGCGTGTAACCATCTGAATCTGGCTTCGCCCGATTGCCAAGCGACCTTGCTCAGTACCTCGGAATTGGGCATGACCACTCGCGAGCCAACATCAACATGGCCGTGGTCAGCAGTAATCACAAGTGCTGCGCCAGCTGGGAGTTGCTCAATCAGGTACTCGACGAAGCGGTCAACAAAGACCAGCTCCGCGTCATAAAAGGAATTCAGACCGTACTCATGGGCGACCTTGTCGATCCCGTCGTAATAGGCATAGACGAAAGGTTCACCCGCTTGGAGTTGGTGGCCGATTTCAGCAACCAGCGTGGAGTTCATGCGATACGGAACGTGTCGACATCCGCCAAGATGAGCTCGCGTAAAGCCAGTATCACGAAACTCTGCGCGCACCACAACGGGTGGTCGCTGACCACCAAAGGCAACCTCGGACTGAATCGATTCGGGCGGAATTGCCTCGCGAGCATCCCCCTTTGCAGTGGTCCACCTAAGCACGTTGAGGATCTCAGAATCCACGCTCATTCGGTAGCCAATCACTCCGTGCTCCCCCGGCGGAAGCCCAGTCGTAATAGATGTCAGCGCAGTGGCAGTGGTAGTCGGCGCGACCGTGGTGATTGGTGCAGCCTGCATCTTGGTGAACCCACGCAAGAGATGCTGCCGGGCAACCATCTGCTCCCATCCAAGGCCATCCAGAACGAGAAATACAATCTGATCTACGTCTTCAAGGCCAGGGGGAAACCAGTCCGGAGCGTTTTCAGGATCGTTGATCAGGACATCAACGATGTTGGCATTGCACGCGCCCGCGTAATCAGGAAGTACCGGCTTGTCATCTGCTACAGCGACTGTGGATGCCCACTGTGCTGATGCCGCTAGTTGGTCTCCCACCGCTACGTTCTCCTTGGTCTGTACATCCCCAAGCTAGCGAGGTTGGGGCCATGACTGACAATAAATCTGGTTCGGCTTGAGCTGAAGTTGCAGTCTGTCTTCACCAAGGGCCTTCACCCGCCTACGATACGCGACGTGAAGGTCTCGACACGAGGTGACTATGCGAGTCGAGCTCTGCTCTCTCTAGCGCTGCATTCCGATGCTGGGCCCACCTCGGTTCGAGACATTGCTGAGCGCACTGCTCTCCCCCAGCCATACCTCGAGCAGATCCTGCTGGCGCTCAAAGGTGCGGGACTCGTGCGGTCAAAACGCGGTGTCGGTGGCGGTTACACCCTTGCCCGTGAGGCCTCAGAAATCACCTTGGCTCAAATAGTTTCAGCGGTCGATGGCCCCATTCAGGCTGGAGACTTTGGACAGCCCCATACCGACGGCTCTTGTGATCACGAAGGTCAGTGCGTACTGCTTGCAATCTGGAATGACGCAGGTAGCCAGATGCGGTCTCTACTTGAGGCCTACACACTTGAAGACTTGGCGGCAATCACCGACGGCAAGCAGCCTTGGCCAAGTGAAGGGGACGCGGACACCTAGCTGAACCGGTTCAACACTCCCTGCAGATCTGCTGGGAGTGTTGAGGTGAAACTCACCTGCTCGCGAGTGGCAGGGTGCACAAAACTCAGCTCCCTTGCATGCAAGAACGGTCGAGGGGCCGAGAAACTTCTCCGCAGTCCACCGTAGGTATCGTCGCCAACCACTGCGTGGCCAATGGATGCAAGGTGAACACGAATTTGATGAGTCCGACCTGTCTCGAGTTGACAGGTAATAAGCGACACCTCGACCGGCTCGGTGAACTCAGCATCCACGCGATAATGCGTTCGAGATTCTCGCCCATCAACGGCCACTGTCATACGAAGTGGGTCTCGCCGAGAGCGCCCGATAGGGGCATCAACGACTCCCTGAGGGTGCTCAAATCTGCGCCAGGCAAGCGCTGTATAGATTCGAACTACTGAATGGTCAGAGAGCTGCCCAACAAGGTCCTCATAGGCGGCTTGAGTTCGAGCTACAACCAAGAGCCCCGAGGTACCCCTATCCAAACGATGTACCAATCCGGGACGAAACTCCTCACCTACCGAGGCAAGTTCGGGAAACTGTGCAATGAGACCATGAACCAAGGTGGATCCAGAGTGGCCAGCACCTGGGTGCACGACAAGGCCGGCCGGCTTGTCGATCACAATCAGAGTCTCGTCCTCATAGACGACACCAAACTCAACTGAGGAATCTGCGAGCACTTTTGAGACGGGTCGGACTGGATGCGACAGCACAGCCACGGTGTCCTCGGCCAGCAAACGATGCGACGGCTTGGTCAGCACGATGTCGTTGACCAGCACTTGCTCATCCTGAATCAGTGCAACTGCTTCTGCTCGCGAGCATTCGGTCAGGAGCGCAACGATTCGATCAATTCGCTCGCCAGCCAGAGCCTCTGGAATGGTCTCGAGGATGTACGGGTCGGGAGTTGCTACTGCCTCACCCATCTGCAGAATCAGCCCCAGCGGAATCGGTCGCGGCATCTGTCGGTTCATCTGTCGCTTCACCTGCAGAGGCGTGCTCAGGGGCATCCTCCTCTGCTGGTGCACGCAGGCCGATCAGGACTAGGCCAATACCGCCTACGACGATCGCGGCATCTGCAACGTTGAAGATTGGCCACCATTGCAGGTCAATAAAGTCAACAACTGCGCCGGACATAAACTCGGTTCCCATCAAGTTCGGCGCTTCTCCGACGCGGCTCAAGCGGTCAATCACATTGCCGACAGCACCACCCACGACAATGCCAATGAACACCAGTTGCAGGATCGATGTGGACTTTCTAGCAATGAAGAGCAGAACTCCGGCAACAACCAGTGCAACTAGGCCGATGAGTGGGCCTTGGCCTGCACCCTTCGAAAACGCCATACCGGTATTGAATGCCAGGTTGAATCGCAGCGAGAACACCACATCCACCACCTCTGCAGAACTCAAGCGCCGCAACGCCCAAGCCTTGGAGAGCTGGTCTATCGCTACTACCGACAGGGTGGCGAGGCCGACTGCGCCCCAGCGCTGCAGGGCAGAGATCTTTGGGGGATGTGATGTCAATGGAACAGATTCCATTAGCCCCTCATCAGCGGAAACTACGAGTCTTGAATTCCACGCGCTCTCGTGCATACGGGATTGCCTTGAGTCGCTCCCGCGGAATTGCGAGTCCTGAGTATTCGCAGATTCCGTAGGTTCCCTTCTTTACTCGCTCGAGTGCGTCGTCGATCTCTTCCACCACGTGCATAGCCGAGGCTGCACGAGTCAGGTCGAAGTCGCGCTCCACAGCTAGGGTGTCGCCCTCTCCGGACTCGTCGTCGAACTGCACGTCACCGGGTTCACGATCACGTGCGAGTGCATCGGCTTCAGCAGTTAGTGCTTGTGCCTGTGAGAGCAGCGTCGCTCGTTGTTCGTTGAGTAGCGCAACTTGTGAGTCGAGGAACTTCTTGTCGAGGGGTTTCGGAGTCGGCGGCTTTTTAGGCACAGCCTTCTTTGGTTGCACAGCCTGTTTTGGTTGCACAGCCTTTTTGACCGGGGGGGTCTTGTCCACTGGTACTGCTTTCTTAGGAGGGGTGATCTGTTTAGCAGGCGCAGCCTTCTTGGCTGGCGCAGCCTTTTTGACAGGAGCTGCTTTCTTGACTGGTGCAGCTTTCTTGGCTGGCGCAGCCTTTTTGACGGGAGCAGCTTTCTTGACTGGAGCTTTCTTGGCCGGTGCAGCCTTCTTGGCCGGAGCTTTCTTGACTGGCGCAGCTTTCTTGGCCGGCGCAGCTTTCTTGGCCGGCGCAGCTTTCTTGACGGGCGCAGCTTTCTTGACTGGCGCAGCTTTCTTGACTGTTGCTGCAGAACGCTTAATCGCCATGAGTTAGTCTCCTCAGCTATTCGGGGAACGAGTGTTCACGCGGGCGAATAGTGCGAGCAGACTAGCCGGGCAGCCGCACTCCGTCTTCCACAATTACTTTTGGCACGAAAAAACTCAGCGCCGCCAACCAAACCTTCGGGCTTTGGAATCACTGTTTCCCTCAAAAAATGCAGTCATCGCGTCATCGCCAGCAGTTTCTGTGCCAGCGACACCTGTGTCGTTCACTGCATCGTCGAGTTCTTGCATAAAGCGATCCTTGGGCTGATCTGCTGCACCAACGGCATCCACTGCCTGCGTGGGTCGACTGTCAGTCAGTTCCTCCTCAGACTCCCAAGCAAGAGATACCTCTGGAATCCTCTCGTCCTGAGGTGTATCAGTCAGTTTGGTCTCGGCATCAAGCAACGAAACTGATGCCTGCATGGGGACGGCGCCAACGGTTGACGTAGCTGCAGTAGTGGAAATTGAATCACTTGATCGCATGGAGT
>CAMDAT010000093.1 GCA_945888825.1 Bifidobacterium breve
GAGATATCTGATTCTGAGGCTCAAAATCCGCTGCCAGTAGTTGAACAAGAAATCGGTGACACTTGGATTTTTGGTGTGGGTAGTGACCCACAAAAGACTGCTGCCTTTCGTGAAGTCTGTCGGCTCCGAAATAGGTGGCTTTCCCCGACCGCAACCAAATCCAGCGCGCTCAGTAGTAGCGATCCAGCTTTAGCAAAGGCCTCGACCCAACTGCTTCTGATTGCGGAACACACCTGGGGAATGGATCAGAAAACCCACTGGCCTGAGCTTGCCCACTGGACTGCCGATGGTCTTGCTCAGATCAGGCAGGACTCAGGCACCAAGCGTTTCGAAGCGAGTTGGGCCGAGCAGCGCGAGTACTTGGATCAGTTTTGTGCCGCCTTAGAACGAAATGATCGGGCGAGTCATGCGGCCGCAGCTCAAGCCGCAATCCACGCGCTCACACCCACTCGAGCAGGCACCGAAGATCTGGTTGCAGTGCAGCATCCCATCGGCAGCCCGATTCAACTTGGAGAGTTTCAAGTTCGGCTGAATGCCGACGGTTCGGTGGCTGAACTTGTCGACGGATCTGGCCGGCAGTTGGCAGGCCCGAGCGGGCTTGGTCAGCTCTGCGTTCAGACCTATTCCTCAGCCGATTACGAGCGCTGGTTTTCCACTTATAACTCCGGCACAACTCAGGAGGACATGGGCTGGGCGCGATGGGATAACACCAAGCCTGGTCTCGAAGACTCCGGGGCAGCCTCTGCGAAGTGGTCCCCACATGTTGTGGAGGTCTGGCGGGGAACTCGCAACGATCAAAATCTGCTGCAGATACATCTTGAGTTCGCTGCCGCACCCTCGGCTCCGGTGTCGCTGCCAATCTCAGCCGTACTCACGTTGCGCTGTCCCATCGAGCAGTTAGTCGCTGGCGGTTCTAGTCTCTCCAAGAGCAGGTCTGTGGAGTTTGAGTTGCAGTGGTTCGACAAAGCCGCAGCGCGTTGGCCCGAGTCAATCAGTTGGCAGTTCGCGCCGCAGGTAGCCGAGCCAGCGCTCTGGCAGATGCTGAAGTTGAACGAGTGGGTTTCTCCGGCAGAAGTTCTGGCACAGGGAGGCCGTCACCTGCATTGCGCAGATCAGGTCGTACACCCCGAGGGAATCCAACTGGAATTCTGAGATGCTGCACTCGTCGCGCCCGGCAAGCTCAAGCTGCTTCAGTTTGAACCTGACCAGGCAGCCGTGTTCGAGCCCGATCTGTCAGAAGGCTGGGACCTGTGCCTCTACAACAACCTGTGGGGAACCAACTTTGCGATGTGGTCCGAGGGCGATGCCCGATTCAGAGTCCGCTTGAGTTGGGACTCTGTCTAACTACAAATCTGAGCGGGAGTGGAAGTCCGCCCCGTTTATCCACTACCGAAGGGGAACACCAATTTGTTATCCCAATGTTCTGCGTTTTTTTGCGGATCGTCATAGATGTAGTCGTACTCGAGGTTCATCGTCGCTTGCTTACCGTCTGTGGTCTGTCCCTCTGAAGGATCACCGTTGTTGTTGATCGTCCAACATTGCGATGGGGTGGTCTCCACGCCGCAGACGTAGTAGCCGGTCGGGGGACCATCGGCAGAGTCGGAGCTTGGTGGCCCCGCACCATAGGGCCATACCGTCACTGGACTTTCCTCGTCGCCGATAGAAGCAAACGGGGTGTTGCAGTTGTCGCCGTTATTTCCGCAGAATCTGATTTTCTCCCAAGTCGTGTCGTAGTTTCGGCCTTGTTCGTGGTCGTAGACGACTGATTTGCGGAGCGGATTCATGAAAATGTTCATGTTCGAGATCGTCCAGTCTCCGAGGGTCACGGCCGCCGGAGCGTCTTTGGCGCCTCCTTGCTCGCAGAACTTCCATCTATCGTCGCTCGAGCCCATGACTCCGATGGCGAACGGCCGCAGCACCTGATTTGGCCCGGCGCCGGCCAACTCGCCGGCGTAGTCGTTGCCCGGCCCACCGTTCAAATACCCTAGGGAATTGACATAGATGTTCTTGATCCAGATTCCTGTAATCGTTTGCGGCTTGGCGCCGCGCTCGGACCCGGAAAAGGTCTTGATCGGGCAAGTGCGGGTAGTGACGATGGCTTGGAAGCCGTCGTCATCGGCTGCCGTGTTACCGATGATCCTATGGATGTACACACCGTCGATCGTGGCCGAGGTGATTCCGCGACTGAACCCGTACGAACCAAGATTGATCGGCGCACCGGCCCCGCCTTGGAGAATCGTGGTCTGGTCGTATTCGACGTTGGCGGAGACCTTGATCGCGTCGTCGTTGACATGCAGGTACGCCCAGCTCACGCTGGATCCGTCGCCGCCTGGCTCGATCCCGTCCGAGGCGGTCCTCCAGTTGCCGGGTCGCTTGAAGTCCCAAACTTTGACCGGACGGTTCGTCCTGTCCCAGCTGAACTGTTCGCCGGGGGCCCACATCGGCAGCGTCGGATCGTTGAGTCGGACCGGCGAATGACCCAGCGTGGGCGAGTTCGAGACGGTTACTCCGGAGATGTCGATTGCGTCCGGCCCGTAGTTTGTGCCGCCGCTGGATGATCCGAGGGCGAGCATCTCGCCGAGGAGGGCATCGTCGCCGGCTATGATTTCCTCACCATCGCCGAGGCCGTCGCCGTCGATACGGCTCGTTCCGGTCACGATGATCTGCTTGTCGTTGCTCAGATAATGCCATGCGTTGTCATAGAAATACTCGCTGTTGAGCACCTGGCCGTCCTTGGCAAGAAAGGTCTGGTTATCGCCGAGGTCGATGAAGATTGTCTGTTTCGGGCTTGTTGTGATCATCGTGAAGAGTGGTCCGGCCCACACGTTCTCGCCTTTGTAGTTCTGGGATCCGATCTGGTCGATCACGCAATCGTCGCTGCTGCCCGTAAAAATTTGATCGGTCTTGGCGGGGACGTACTGACCGGGCGTTTCATCTTTCTTTGCTACCCCGGTAAACGCCTTCGCCCACTCATCAGCTTGTAGCTTGCAAACGATGGCGTCATCTGGGCTGGGTTCGGGGTCCCAATATTTGTCGACGGAGAGCCACACTGCGACGGCTTCTGAGGTTATGTATTCCGAGAAGTTGGTGTTGATATCGCAGTCCTTCGACGCGTCCGTCTTGGACCACGGTATGAGAGTGATCTGCACAGGCTGATCTGTCGTCGGAGTGGCGAGGATCGGCGGCTTTATTACCCCGGCGTCGACCTCCGCCGATTGTGATTGCCGAAAGGCCGTCGAACATGCGCCGGCGTCGCCGACGAGGACTTTTATCTCGGTGACGTCAACGCCTGCTTCGACAATGTATTGGTAGGTGTTGAGCTGATCGAACGAGAACTCTTTCGTCTGGTCGCCGACCGTGGCTTTCGTTGTCCAGGCGCCGTCGTTCATGCCTGAGCGGACGTAACGTCGCGGCTCGACCGGGTCAAGCTCGCCGCCCGAGGTCGATACCGTCACTTCGATACTGTCCGACACGCTCGTTGCTGGGTCCGAGAAACTATCCGAGGAAGGATCCGCTGGATTGTCCGACACACAGCCGACTGTCAAGAGGGCCAGTACCATCAAGGTTGCAAAACTAGAAGCTCTGCGAGGAGTGAACATGACCGAAAGCTACTTGATCTGCGTCTGCCTGATCAGCGAAGCCCGACCCGGTAGTAGCCGATCGGGCTGTACAGGAACAGACAACCTCAGATTGGTGGGCCCCGTGGGGATCGAACCCACGACCGATGGATTAAAAGTCCACTGCTCTACCAACTGAGCTAGAGGCCCGCCCGATTAGGATAACCCTCAACCGAAGCAGTCCGAAAACGCAGTGCTGGTTTCAGTGAGAGCTCGGATTAGGGATTCAAAATTTCAGAGGTGCAACCAGGCTCCAAGCTGCCATCAAAACTTGCTGTGATGAACTTGTCCAAGGGCGATCCGGTGAACACCAAATCCGCTGGTGATTTGGACAATCCTGCTGCTGCGATCTGACCTGGAATCGCAAGGTGGCCAGCCGGGCTGGATTGGCCGTCCTTGCGAAACGCAGAGAGTTGCAGGTGACCCTTATTGCCGCTCGCAGGGCAATAGACCTGGGTGCTGAGGGTGTCGTACAGGGCTGAACTCATGCAGTTCGATGCATCGGGAACTTCTGCCTTTGACTCGCCCTTAGGCGGGATGCAGTGAATGACTGGATCGTTTGCACCTTGGGCGATCATCAGCGGCAGCGGAGTTCCGTTCCAACTCGGAAACTTGGGGAATGGGTTCTCGCCAAGTGGGCCGGGGATGTTCCAGCGAATCCAACTGCACCAGGCGGTCAGTGACGGCTCGGTTGCTTCTGCGCAGGTTTTGTCGGCACCGCCGGGAAAGAACTGATCGGCCTTGTACTCCTCGGGCAGGTTCCATAGCGAGGGCGTCAACATCTTGTTTGTTGCCGCGTCACGATACGGCGCAACCAACTTCTTTACCTTTTGAGAGTCTGATCCACTCAAGCACAGCGGCATGATCGCAGCGATCGTGCCTGCACCTTGATCAGTGGCGATCGTGCTCAGATCAAGGTTGCTGGCTTCTGCTGGAAAGGCAGGAAACTCGGCGTTTTCGGAGGGGGTTCCGCGGGCTGAGAATTGAGCCCATGAACCAAAAATGTATGAGAACAGGGCCGGTCCAACTTGAAGTTCGAGCGCACCGATGGGAAGCCCGATGAGCTGTATTGAGCGATGCATCTCCCAGTCGGCCAAGCCTTGGCCAAATTCGACACCGGGCTGAAGCTTGGGTTGAGCCAGCAAGTTTGCAGCAGGTGCTTCGATTGCAGCCCCGCGCAATCGAAGCGGAGTTGCTGCCGGATTCGGAGTTGCCGCTAGATAGGTCTCGTAGAGCTGGGCAGTCCACATGGCTGCATGGCCACCTTGAGAATGCCCTAGAGAGACAGTGTCATAAGAAGTTGGAAGAGGAGCAACCGATGGAGCTTCGCCGCTGGGACCGAACTCCTTCGTCATGAGTTGTGTCGTGGCGCGAGCTGCATCGATAACGTTTGATGCAGCAACCTTGCCCAAGATGTAGGTGTTGTTCGGCTGGTAGTCGGTGGTTGAGACAACCCAACCACGATTCACAGCGGTTTGCAGAAGCCCATCCGCTGGGCTCCCTACGCGAGCACCAGGCCCTGCACCCCAGGCGACTGCTCCAATGCCGCCGGCCATCTTCCCCCAAAAAGCTGTCACCGGATTCGATGAGGGCAAGCAGGCCTGTTGCAAGCCAATAGTTCCGTGCGCCCAAGTCAGCATGTGGCCAACGCCATCTACTGAGGCTGGACCTCCCTCGGGGGCAGCAGCCATGCCGCAGACCAACTGCAAGTCGGTCTCGTCAAAGCCAGTCGAGACGTACAGGATTCGCCAGACCTTTGCGTTTGTGGGGTATCCCTTCGAGGTTCCGAACTCGTCTTGCAGATTGACTGCTGCAATTAAGTCCCCTGGTTGGGCATCCTCGGGGACTGTCCCGCCGACACCATTTTCACCCGAGCAGGGTGCTGTGGGGGCGCCGATTGGAACGGTAGTAGTCGGTCCGTTCGTAGGAATTTGCCCGAGCAGCGCCGAACTAGCGTCTTGGTTCGAGCTACAACTCGTTGCGAGCAGGCCCACAACGAGCAGTGCAGGCGCAGTAACGCTAAGGAGTCTTGTTCTGGAGAAGTTCATTTTGCTCGCTCCTGCGGATGCCGTGTGGCTCCTCAGCGTACTCAGTTCCGCTACGACTCCTGTTGGACGGAGCAGTTGCAACAATCAAGGGTTCGGGTCAAGGGTCAGAGTTGAGCTAGTTAAAGTTTGGTGCGCCGCGAAGAGACCGTTTGAACTCGGCCAGCCCTGGCGTCCGGGCCACAATCCACATTGCGTCCCAGAGTTCTAGCGCTTCTTCTCCACGAGGAATCCGATTGATCACGGGCCCAAACAGAGTTGCTTCATTCGGCCGAGTCGTATCAAAGGTGATGATGGGAGTGCCTACGTCCTTGCCAGTTCGCTCAAAGGCAAGGTCTGTTTCGGCTCGCACCACAACATCGAATTCGGCTTGGGCTGCCGCTGCTGCACTCTGTGGGGACACATGGGCTGCGGCGAGAATCTCGTTGACCACCTTGGTTGGGTCGCTGGTTCCATCAGTCGACCAGAATTCTGCTGAACGGCCCTCTTTATGCAGCAGGTTTCCGCAGACGGTGTAGAACTCGCCTACGGCCTCGTTCCCGGACTCTTGTCGAATCGCAGCAGCGACTCGGAGTAACGAGGCTCCTGCCGCTGCAACGGCTGGAAAGCCCGGGCGAACCGGTTCAATTCCTAGCTCAGCGGCCTCTTCTGGGGTTGCGTTCAGGCGCACCTCGTTGATCATGGCGAGTGAGATGAACCGCCAGTCGACTGAAAGGTCGCGTTGTTCGGCAACCTCAACGACCCATCGGCTGGTGATCCAAGCCCAGGGGCATAGCGGGTCAAAGAAGAATTCAATATCTGCCATAGCTGCGAAACCTACTGTACGGTTCCAAAATTATGGGTACAGGGTTTGGCAAGCTTGATGAGCGCACGCCGGTGCTGATTGCGGTCGGAACGGCGCATCATCGAGTCAGTTCGGAGTCCTCTCAAACTGCCGGCACGGACGAGATCGACGCACTGAGGATGATGGAATTGGCTGCTGGATCGGCACTTGATCAAGCAGTGTCGACTAGTCGGCTTGCTCAACTGCTGCGGAACATTTCTCTGGTGGCAGTTCCCGAGGGGGATTGGAAGTACGAGAACCCGGCCCGAACGATTGCAACACGCTTGGGCTGTGAATCAGCACGCACGGTTCGCGTTGAAATTGGCGTGCCTCAACATGCTCCGATCAGGGCCGCATTATTAAGTATCCAATCAGGGCAGATGCAAGCAGCCTTGATTGTGGGCGGCGAGGCCAAAGCCACCCAGCTCAGCATCGAGCGTGCGGGTGGGATTGCCCCCGGCACGAGTCCAGATGGAGCAGGGCTTGATGGCGCAGGGCTTGATGAAGCAGCGCGTGAAGGGGCGGCGCGCGAAGGTGTAGGGCCTGATGAACGTTGGACGCCCGAAGGCGAGATCATGGCCGAGGCCGAAATCGCTGCCGGAATCTGGTCGGCCGTGGAGCAGTACGCCTGCATCGATGCAGCACTCAGGTATTCCGAGGGGCAGTCGGTACCCGATCATCTTGATTCGATTGCCTCGCTGTGGCAGCAGTTCAATCAGGTTGCATCGCTCAATGCAGATGCTGCTTTTGGCACCCCTCGTTCAGCGGAGTTTTTGCGCGTTGCAGGCCCGGGAAACCGTCCCCTGGCTTTCCCCTACGCCAAGTGGCACAGCACGCAGTGGGCGGTGGATCAGGCAGCGGCCATGGTGTTGTGCTCAGTCGGCCTTGCCCGAGAACTTGGCGTGCCAACTGATCAATGGGTCTTTCCGCGAGTGGCGCTGGAATCTTCGCTGTCCGTCTCGCTGACAAAGCGAGCAGAGATGGGCCGCTGGCCCGCCATGAAGGTGCTCGGCGATGCCGCAGCGGCACACCTGCAGCAACCGCTCAATCAGGTGAAATACGCCGAGGTATATAGCTGCTTCCCAGCAGCAGTTCGGGTGCAGCAACGCGAACTCGGCTTGGCTCAAGATCAAGCTCCCACACTGATCGGCGGCATGGCTTTTGCGGGCGGACCGTTCAACAACTTCACCTATCAGGCCACCGCCGCAATGGTGGATCGACTGCGCCAGGATCCGGGTTCGCTCGGCCTAGTGACCACAGTCTCGGGCTTATTAACCAAACCGGCCTTGGCAGTCTGGTCAACGGAGCCGGGGGAGGTCCTGATCGCAGACCTAGGTGCCCAGGCCGCTGCGGCCACGGCTGTTCGAGAGGTCACCAATCAGGGTTCGGGCCTTGCAAGCATTGCCTCTTACACGGTGACCTATACCGGGACCGATCCCTCCTCGGCATTTGTGATTGCCGACCTTGCCGATGGGCGACGCTGGATTGGTACCAGTACCGACTCCGATCTTCTCTTAGAGGGAGTGACTGCTGAACTGATCGGCCGGCAGGTGATCATTACCGGCAACTCCTGCGAGTTCGCCGATTGATCGGCGATCTGAACCAATCCCGAGTGTCACCTCAGCGAGGTTCAAAAACTTTTCTGAAAAAAGTGAAAGAAGTTGGGCGCTTGCGGCTCTGGACATCTGAACGAGGGAACGAACCCTTGTCAGATCAAGGAGATACAGCTATGAGGTTCTCAGCTAGCGCTACAAACAGCAGTTCACAGAAGGCTCGCCACACCGTTACCGCTTTTGTTGCGGCTGCTGTGGTTTCGATTATGGGGGTGGGACTGCTAGCGGCGGAGGCATCAGCTTCGCCGGACCCAACCACTCCTACTGGGGACCACTTCCTACGAGAGGACTTTGAGTCCTACTACGGGTTCCGAGCGATCCCGACCACCACCACCACTGTCCCGGATCTGTCACGGCCCAGGCGAATTCCCCTCCGGCCAGATGAAATTCCTGTGATTGTGCCGCCGAGAGACACAGTCCCAGACTCTGAAGGTGCTGCGGACCCATCTCCAGACGCAGCGTTTGAGGATCCACGTGCCACACCGGAAGGCCTGGGGTACCCGGACTCGGAAGGTGCTGCGGACCCATCTCCGGACGCAGCGTTTGAGGATCCTCGTGCCACACCGGAAGGCGGCATCCCCTGCGGTGCGAAATGCCCGGAGGGAACGACTGTCTTCGAGGACGACGGACCAGGCCCTTGCGATGATCTTGATGCCCAACTTGAGCGACCCTGCGATGAGGAGAGCACCACGACCACAGTGGTGGAACCAACACCGACTGACACCATTCCCTCAGCAGAGGTGAATGAGGAAACCGCCGAACGGGTTCCCAGCGTGACATCCTCAGAGTCAAAGCCGGCCGGTGTGCTGGCATTCACTGGAAGCAATTTCACGCTTGTGCTTGTGGCCCTTGGGGTGTTCGTTGCGGGTGCCGCAGCACTCGTTGCAGCAAAACTTCTAGGCAATCGACGGACTGCTTAGATCGAACAGTTTCTGGAGCGGTTTTTCGACAGTATGTGTCGAAAAACCGCTCCAGACGCGCAGTGCAGATCTGCCCGCTACATCTTGGGGGAATCGCCGAGTTTGTCCTCCATGCCTCTGAACGTCGGTACAGTCTCTCGTCACTGGTTCGAGCCCCGGCACGGACCTTCAAGTGATTGACGATCCGGTCGTGGTGGCCGCTCGTGACCAACCAAATCCTAGGAGACATTGTCATGATGAAGCGTTCCGCTCTGGCCGCAGTTGCCGTCCTTGTGACATTCGGCGGCGTCGCCTGCACGAAGGACGACTCTGCGTCGACGTCGACCACGGTCCCTGCAAGCGCCACGACGCTGCCGGCGGCCGAGGCCCAGTCGGTAGGTGAAGGCCTAGTTAAGGACTACTACGGCAACCTGACCTGCAGTTCGAAGGATGCCGAGGCGTACGCCGCCCTGCTCGACGACTCGTTTGTTTCGGTTACAGCGACGGGCGTCAAGGACAAGGCCACGGTGCTGGAGCTCCTAGCCGACACCTGCTTCACTAGTTCGACCACGGCCGACGTCAAGGTGACCCAGACGCCGGGGCAGATGGTCGTGACGTATACCGGCAAGGTGGACGTCGAGGGCGCACCTGCGGCGACAGCGACACAGCGGGTCAATGTGTTCGTCGACGAGGGTGGCACATGGAAGGGCGTCTTGTTCGCAGACGCTGGAACTCCGCCGGCCTGATCGGCTAGATGTAGCTGTTTTCAGCTACATCTTTGGGGTGTCGTCGAGCCCGTCGTTCATGCCTTTGTACATCTGATAAATGTCCTTGCACTTTTGGCACACGGGCAACTGCTTGGGATCACGTGATGGCACCCAGACGTGGCCGCACAGTGCCTCGAGCGGAGTTCCTTCGACTCGAGCAGCAAGCACCTTGGCGGCGGCGTCTTCGTTGCGCTTCGTCTTGACGATATGTGCAACAGGTCCATCCTCGGTCTCGAGTCGTTCCTCTGTAACGGTGGTCGTTGCACCACCGG
>CAMDAT010000094.1 GCA_945888825.1 Bifidobacterium breve
GAGGGCGATACAGGTGCCTTCACGGTCATGACTACGCACACACGGCAAGCCTTCGATCCCAAAAACTTCAGCGCCGATGGCGGCGAGCAGCCCATCAGTTTTGACCCCGCAGCATGCCAAGGTGCAGTGGCGCTGTTGAACTCCCAGCAGAACCAGCCGGAATCCAATCAGGTCTTCATGTCAAAGTCGCTACCGGCAGATGATTCCGCCACCGCCACGGTTGAACTTACTCAGCTCGGCTATTTCTTTGATGCTCCAGTAAAAACCTTTTTCCGTAATCGACTCAATGTCTACATACCCAAAGCTTCCGAGGCTTCGGCTAGCGAACTGCCAATCAAGCTTGGAAGTTTGGATGCATCAGAAGTTGGTCGCGCACTACTCGAGTTAGGCCTGACTATGCCTGCTGCGGACTCTGTTCGCTTTGTTCCTGATGAGGGCCCCACTCAGCCCCAGGTGTTGGCGCTTCATAACAGCCTGCGTGCTCGCGGGTTATTGCCACCAGAGAGCCTGGCCATGCCCCAGCTTTCTGAGCTGTCAGGAGATGTGTCCGAACTACTCGCTTCGGCCGAGAGCATTGGGGTGAGGCGCCCAGCTCCGCATGCACACCCAATTGACCTGAGGCTGAGCGAGGATACCCACATTGTTGGATCTGTTGGCAACTGCCTAGATGGTGATCGCCCAGGTCCGGTACGCATTTTATATAGCCGACCAAAACCGAAACACCAGATCCGCCTTGCCCTTGATTTGCTTGTACTCACAGCCACGGATCCAACTCAGCACTGGCGTGGAGTGCTCATTACCCGGCCCGAGTCAAAGGCCAAGACAACTGTCGAGCAGCGCTCTTGGTCTGTCAGAGGAACCACTGCAAAGCATCGGCAATCCGAAGCGATAGGTGCTCTAAAGGAGCTCCTAGAGCAGTATAAAGATGGCTTGCTGTACCCACTGCCACTCTTTCAGCGGACCTCATATGCCTTCCACAACAGTCTCGCTCCACTGAAGAAGTGGGGTAAACCCGGCGGAGATTTTAACGCCTATGACGCTGAATGCGATGACCCATATCACTTGTTGGCCTTCGGGTCACTGAGCTACAACGAGCTCTTCGCTGCTCAGTTTGGGGACTACAACTTTACGACCGAATCCAATCGCCTCTGGTCGGTTATCGATGATGCACTCACGTTCGAGTCTCTTGAGACTGCAGAAGAACCGAGCGAAGAAGATACCGGGGAAGACGAATGAGTAACCAGAAGAACCCTTCAATAGAACTCGTCTCCTCGACTCCTGAGGACCGACCTGTGTTCCAGATCGATGATGCTCTTCCCATGGGTATGACCACCATGCTCGAGGCCAGCGCAGGAACCGGCAAGACCTTCGCTCTGGCGGCGCTGACGGTCAGGTTTGTAGCCGAAGAGGACATCTCAATCTCGCAAGTTCTGCTCGTTACCTTCACCCGGGCGGCAACAGCTGAGCTCAAGGATCGAATCCGAGTGCGACTAGCAGAATCGGCCGAATACTTAGGCAAATGCCTACAGGGGCAGAACGACACCGATGATCCACTCCTCGCACATCTAGGCAACTGCGAAAACGATCAGATTGCGATCCGTTTGGAACGACTCGAACGGGCAGTTGCCGACTACGACACGGCTCAGATTCACACCATTCACGGGTTCTGCGCTCAGGTGCGTGAATCCTTGGGGATACTCGCAGACCTCAATACTGATTCCGTTCCTACAGGCGATGAAGCCAGCCTGGTCCAGCAGGTTTGCGCCGACTTGCTCTTCATCGAAGCAAGCAAGCGAGCCGCCTCTAGCGAAGTCGACTCGGCCGAAGATGCGCCTGCAGAACTGCCGGAGCTCGGCGACCTGATGAAGGACGTGCGCAAGGCGCGCCAGCTCGGTGAATGCGTGATTACTGCCGAGTCAGGCCAAGCCAAGGACGTGCTCCGCAGAGACCTCATCGAACTCGCCCTGCAAGAACTCGCTCGTCGACTAGCCCAAACAGGGCAGGTCTCGTTCGACTCTCTGCTTCTCATTGTGCGGGACGCTCTCAGAGCGGATTCGCAACTCGTCAAGGATCTACAAGCCAAGTTCAAAGTGGCACTCATTGACGAGTTCCAAGACACAGACCCCGTTCAGTGGGAGATCTTTAACACAGCGTTTGGCAGTGGCCCTAGAACGGCGGGAGCTTCGGTAACACCCACTGCTCACCCGTGCACGTTGGTGCTCGTTGGCGACCCGAAACAAGCCATCTACTCGTTCCGCGGGGGTGATGTCTATACCTATCTTGCTGCTGCGCGTGACGCAAAGGTTCAACGCCTGGGGACTAATCAGCGCTCCGATGAGGCCGCTGTGAGCGCAATGAACGCTCTGGCCAAAGATCAATTTTTTGGAGAACCAGAGATCGAGTACCAGCAAGTTGAGTCATCACCGCGCCATGCCGGCCGGAAGCTTGTTTCTTCTGAGGTTGGGCAATCGCCAGCCGAAACTGAACCTTTGCCAGGTTTGGTGCTGCGATGCATTGTCAATGCAGAGACCTCGGGTCTAAGAGATAGCCAGAGCGGCAAGCTGGCAGCAGATCCCGTCCGCGAGCGCATCGCCGCTGATCTTGCTTCTGTTGCTGCGGAACTCCTTGCCGAGGGCGTCATCGAGCAAGATGGCAGTTCACGCAAGCTGAACCCTGGGGATATTGCAGTGCTTGTGGGCGGCAAGGCAGGCGCCCCGCAGATCGCCGAGGCACTCAAAGAACTCGGCATTCCCGCGATCCTGCGTATGGGAGACAACGTTGCCGGCTCTGAGGCTGCGGACCAATGGCGCACGCTGTTTCATGCTCTTGATCGGCCTGCGGCTACTAACCGAGCCACAGCTGCGTCTTTTACTTGGTTCTTCGGATGGTCTGCTGAACAAGTAGCCGAGGCGCTCGCAGCTAGCGACCAAGATTCCCAGGCGGCTAGTGACCTAGCCAACCTTCAGAGAACCCTCATGGACTGGGCTGAACTCATGCAATCCAAAGGCATGGCAGCGCTCTTTGGCGCAGTTCGGGCTCATTCAGATGATTCACGGGTTCACAAGACCCTGCTTGCTCGCGTCCTCAGTGCCGATTCCGGTGAGCGGAACCTGACCGACCTTGAACACATTGCCGAACTCATTCACGCCGAGGCAAGGCAACGTGGACGCGGCCTGAGTGCATCCTCGGCACTCGCCATTCTCGATGGACTGAGTGGCACAGGGAGCGATGAAGTTGCAGTTGAGGCTGCCCAACGACGGGTCGAGTCAGAGGCAGATGCCGTTCAGATCCTCACGATCCATGCTTCGAAGGGCCTTGAATTTCCGGTTGTGTTGCTGCCAGATCTCTGGTCGGGGGGCAAGCGGGTGCAGGCTGGGGACGAACTCTCGTACTTCTCCAAGGATGCCAACTGCAGGGTGCTTGACGTTTCAACAGAGCGTGAGCGAAGCGAAGGAGTGCCGGCGCGCACTAGAGAGAAGATGGCGCCACGCGCCTATAGCGAATCAGTCAGACAAAACTGTGGCGATCAACACCGCTTGACCTACGTGGCACTGACTCGGGCAGTGCACCAGTCGGTGGTCTGGTGGGCACCGATGGACGCTAGCGGTGCATTCAAGACGGGTCTTGCTCGCATGTTATTTAACAACGATCCCGAGCTCGGCGCCGGCGCCAAAGTTGACGTTGGCCTTACTGCTCCTCTTGAACTCCTTGCAGCGCGCTTTGCTGACAGCATCGCATCTGATGTCATCGAACTCGTAGAGGTGCAAGCCCCAGATGCTTCACAATCCGGTGTGGGTAGTCAGGGTGACGATGAAGTGGCTGTAGACGGGAGTTCCCTCGGCGCGGCAACGATCGACCGTGAACTCGACCGTGAAACCTTCCGTTGGTCCTATTCAAGCTTGCAAAAAAAGATCAGTTCATCAAAGAACGCGGATGTAGAGGGCGACCCAACCGATAGCCGCTCCGAAGACAGCCGCGCCCAAGACGAACTCCTTGTGAGCCCATCAAGTGACTCAGACAAACTCGCGGACCTTGCCGCAGCCGCACTGACTGATCAACAGGCCGAAGCTCAAGGGTGGAGCAATCCATCGCCATATCTTGGTCTTGGCAGCGGAATTCCGTTCGGAAATCTGGTGCACGAACTGTTCGAGAATCTTGACTTTGCTGCAGAGAATCTCGAGGAAGAGATCAAGCAAGAGCTTCTCAAACTGACCTATCACCGGGTGACTGAGGAACAACTAGAGAAACTGCCCCAGGTGCTAGCCGAAACCATGCGAACCCCGTTCGGCCCGCAGTTTGGTGGCCTCTCTCTAAACACCCTCGAAGCTTCCGACCACCTCGACGAGTTGGATTTCAACCTGGCACTGGCTCAGCAACAGCCTGTCTCGGCATCTCAGATCGGGAAGGTGATTCGCAAACACCTCGACAGTGATGATCCCTTCGCAAAGTGGGCCGACCGACTGGCCACGGGTCTGGGTCACATCAAGCTCCAGGGGTATCTGAGCGGCTCAATCGACCTGACGCTTCGCTACACAGTCGATGGTCAGCAGAAATATTCCGTGGTCGATTACAAGACCAATCAACTCTCACCCAGAGATCAAGTCGGATCACTCCTCGATTACCACCCAGCAAAGCTTCCCAAGGTGATGACGCACACTCATTATGCGTTGCAGGCTCTGCTGTACAGCGTGGCCCTGCACCGTTACCTGCGCTGGAGGCTTCCAAATTACCGACCAGAGCTACATCTGGGCCCCGTTGGGTATCTGTTTGTTCGAGGGATGGTCGGCGCCGATACTCCTGTTGTTAGAGGCGGACCCCATGATGGCGTGCGCGCAGGCGTGTTTTGCTGGCAGCCTCCGGTGGAACTCATCGAGGAACTCAGCACCCTGCTCGCAGGTGGCCAGACTCAGGCGGTGGCCTCATGAAAATACCCAGGTTTATTCCGGCCGAGGTCAGCGAGCTTGAGCCGTTCGTAACAGCTGGCGTGTTCGGCTCAACCGAAGTTCAGGCGGTCACGACCTTCGTGCGGGCCGCAGCTAGCCAAGGCGATGCGGTCTCACGAGACGTCATCATTGCAGCGGCACTCGCTGTGCGGGCGCCTATGCACGGCCATGTCTGTGTCGACCTCAGAACGATTGCCTCAACAGTGGTCGGCAACCAAGATTTTTCCTCCGGGGCTCTGACTGATGATGAGGTCGACTCGACAGGCGCGCTGGCAGGCGAGGAAGACTCTGGCTTAGATCAGGACAAGGACTCCACCGGCGACCCCGTGCTTGACCAGCAACAATTGCTTGATAACCTGAAATGGCCCGATGCCAAGACTTGGCTTCAAGCCGTGACGAGATCATCCTTGGTGCGAGTTGTCACAAGTGGCGACTCGGCCTCTGACAGTTCTATTGATCTTGCAACGCAACTGCAGCCCTTAGTCATCGAGGACGGCCGCTTGTACCTGACCCGGTTCTGGTCACTCGAGCGCTACGTTGCCGCGGACCTGTTACACCGCAGCCAAGCCGCAACCGTCGAACAGGAAGAGCAGACCTCCGATGGTGTGTCGTTGCGAGATCGAGTGATTGCGATGATGCAACTCCTCATGTCGAGTATCGGGCATAGTGCGGATTCCGTGTCTTTGCTTGCGCCCTCCGCTGAAGATGAGGTTGAGCGACTCTTCATCGCTGCAGCTGGTTCTGGTCCGGTGGATAAGGACCAACTTGAGGCTTCACTAGCGGGAGTGCACCGGAACTTTGTGGTCATCTCGGGCGGCCCGGGCACTGGCAAGACCACCACTGTTGCCACATTCCTGGCTGGCCTCGTCAGCAGCATGCAACCACCCGCAGGATCAGGTAGCAACAGCACCAATCAAGCCACTCAAAGAATTGCTCTTGCAGCGCCGACGGGTAAAGCCGCGGCACGCATGACCGAGGCGATTCGCAAAGCGATCAACAATCTGGGCGACGCTCTCGATTCGGAGGTCGCAAGGGAGCTCGGTGAACTTGAGGCAAGCACAATCCACCGGCTGCTCGGTGCGTCCCCGGGAACCGGATTTCGCCATAACCCCAGCAACCCACTGCCGCACGACATTGTGATTGTTGATGAGGTCTCGATGGTGTCGCTATCGCTCATGGCGCATCTGCTTGCAGCAATTCGTCCCGATGCCAAAGTGGTACTCGTGGGCGACCCGTATCAGTTGGCCAGCATCGAAGCAGGCGCCGTACTGGGAGACATCGTCGGAATCGGCTCCGGTGGGGGCGCAGTCGCAGGAACAGCGCCGCCAGCAGCAATTGCAGAGAGCATTCGCGTGTTGACCACAGTGCACCGCCAAGGTGAAGATTCGGGGATTTTGAAACTCGCTGAATGCATCAGACAAGGCGATGCTGACGGGGCAATAGAGATACTCAAGGGTGCCCACGAGGATGTCATCTGGGTAGATCCAACCAACCCCGACCACAAGGGTGAAAAAATCCAGGCCGAGCAAGACCTCAAAGATGCGGCAACCAAGGTTGTGACCGCAGCACAGGGCGAAAATGCCGAGATTGAAGAGGCGCTCAAAGAGATTCTGAGCGTCAAAGTGTTGAGTGCCCTGCGCCGAGGCCCAACAGGTGTGGATCATTGGAATCAGCTCGTTGAGAACTACCTGCGTACCGAGGAACTAAAAGGGTATTCGGATTGGTACGCCGGCCGCCCGGTCATGGTGACCAAAAACGACTACCTCAATAAGGTCTTTAACGGCGATGTTGGTGTGGCTATTGCCAAGGAGGACCTCAACCGGGACGACCGGTTCCAAGTGTGGTTCGAGCGGGCCGAGGGCAACCAGATGGTTGAGGCCACCCGCCTCGATCAGATTGCTACTCAATGGGCGATGAGCATTCACAAAAGCCAAGGATCGGAGTTTGATCACGTGGTGGTCAGCATGCCACCACCGCCGTCAAGAATCCTGACCCGAGAACTGCTCTACACCGCAGTGACTCGCGCCAAGAAGAAACTCACGATTGTTGCTACCGAGGAATCCATCACCGAGGCGATTAAGCGTGAGGTCGCCCGATCCTCGGGTCTTGCAGCCAGGCTCGAAAACCCGTCGAGCTAATCGGCAACTGTCTGCTTGACCGCTGGGCTACTCAACACATCACTTTTCGGGGACAATCGCGAACAGTTGCCAGCCAGGCTGCGACTCATCATCGCTAATGAACTCGAGCGCCGCTCCATCTTCAATCAGCGACACCATCAACACCTCGAGTCGAGAGGGCACCGTTGCCGGCCCGGTGGCAACGCCGAGCGCAGCATGGTGGCGATTGACCAACAAGAATGGCTGCTCACGAAAGCGACACAAGTCGTCGCGGGCAAACACCGCAGCCAGACGGTCCGCCTTGAATACCGAGAACGTGTCTGTGCTGTTATCGAAGTAGCGCACCGTGATGGAATCCCCTTCGGTCTCAACCAGAATGGCCGGGCGAGCTGGGCTGTCTCCGTCTGAGCTGAACGCAATCTGAGCCTGGCCATGCGAGAGCTCGCCGGCAGGGGCATCTGGGGTTTCTGGACGTTTAGTCATGTTGTTCTCCTCATCGAATCCGGCGGGGGCACCTTCCCGTTTTCGGGGGTTGCCAGACCGTCATCGAGCCGGGACTCTCGGGCCTTCTTGATGATGCAAGCCAAGATGAACCTGCGAAGAACATTGTACCAAGGGGGTCTGACAACCTCCCCTTGAGTTTCGTGGGTTTCGGCAAATTGACCATCCATGTAGACCGCATTCCGGGCTTCGCTGTCACACCCCAGCGGTAATCTTTCGGCAGGGAAATCAAGGGAGATGACTGGATGAGAGAGCACGAATCAGTACCATCGAAATCGGCTGAATCGATACCGCAGAAGTCGCAGTTGCCTGACTCGACGGCCAGGCTTTATGAGAAATATGCAGGGCTTGATCGCAGCGCGGCCTCGGTTTGGTGGGAGAAAGATATCGGCCCCTATGACGCTGGCCGCTATGTGAAACAACAAGTCACACCTGAGCAGGTGATAGAGCGCCGAGTTGAACATCAGCGAGAGCAAGATGCCGCGAGGCGACGCGAATGGGAGCTTGGAGCTCCGCAACGATTCGAAGAACTGCGTCGAGCGGAGGCAGAGGGAAGCCAGCGTCGTTCCCAATATCCAAAACAGTGCCATTCGCTTGCCGGTCGTCATTCTGGCGTCATTTCAGCAGAGGAGAGCTGGGACGAGCCGAATCACTCACCAAAGGTTGTCGCCGAATGGGCTCGGGTGGGAATTCCCGAACTAGTCATTGACGAGGCCCTCCGGAACGAACTCACCCCCGAGCTCCTTTCGGGTCTCGAACTGGGGACCCTGTCGATTGATGAACGAGCAGCCGTTGTCTTCGGCAAGTCTGCCGGTGTCACCCGTGATTCACTCAAGCCCTGGCTTGATTGCGACCTGACGAAAGCTCAGCTGATTTCGGCCGTGCAGTTCACCGAGGTCAGTGAGCAAGATGTGCGTCAATGGGTGGATTCAGGTCGCCCGGCAAGTGAGCTTTTAGAAGAATTGAGCTCGGTCGCTGCGTATCAACACCTTGTGGATGGCTTCTAGCTACGGGTGTAAAAATTTCTTTCGGAAACACAATAAAAAATGTCACATATTCGGGTGTTCTGACTCATAGAAAGTGTGAGAGAGAACCCTGCAAGGCCATCCCAAGATTACCGATATTCCCTACCCAACCCGGAGGGCAGATGCCCCACGGAATACCCCCGAAGGGCCGTGAAACCGCCCGCATTAAAGGCTGCTAGCGGACCGAGCGAATCCTTCGATCCAGAGAAGTTTCTGGAGAGTCTTTTGAACGAGCAGGCAGCCGCGATCCTTCCTGAGGGACTGGGTGCGGCGCAATGAGGCCAATATCGGTCGCAGCTCCGGTCACCATTATCGAGGAGGAAGAGCTCCGGTGGGTGTCTGACTTTCTGAGCGAGTTGCGCAACTCGGATTCCGGCGCCTTCCCCGGGGTGCAGCTGTCACTCTTCGGCGGTAGGCGCGAATGGACCATTGCCACCAACACCACCACGGTCACCTTGCACGGCGGTGAGGGCGCAGAAGGCCTGAGCGAAGCAGTTTGGATCCCTAGTAATTGCATTTCATACGGGTCCGAGGCGGCACGCTCCACAGGGGTCTGCGCTTTGGGCATTCGCGATGAGCGCAGCACCGGGGGAGTGGTCACGCTCGAGCTCAGCTCGCCCAGCATCGACGCGATGTTTGAGCTTCGTGCAGCGCCACCGGTTCGCACTGCTCGCTGGTACAGCAGCGCTGCAGCAGTGGGCGAATGTGATCTACAAATCGACGACCTTCGTGCGATCCTGCGCAACTGCTCACGCTGGGATCGTTGGAGTGCGCGTTTTCAGCCCGTTTTGGGCCAGCTTGGACTCAACGAGGTTGGAATCCAGATTGATCTGCTGCCCACAGAACACCAAAGCCTTGTTGCTAGCTTTCGCATTCCCGCAGCAACGGTTGGCGAGCTGTCCGGAAATCACACCGCAACTCTTGACCTCGAGCATCTGCGTCGAGCACTTCGCCACATCTCGGGGGAGCGAGTACTCCTCGCCACGACTCCAGCCGGACGGTTGTTAGTTATTGACGACAAACACACGGTGGTCGCTCACGGAAATGCTGCATTTGATGCACCCGAAAACCTGGCCGACGTGCTCTCGCCGCTCGCACCCAAAGTCAAAGGCTCCGAATGGCATATGAAGATCTCCGGGGCCACGGTCATTCTGCGGCAAACCCCTGATGTGGATTACCTCATGTACAACGTCACCTCTGAGCTTGCCCAGGATGTCACTCTGACTCGAGCAGTCATGAAAGAACTCAACGCTCTGAACGCAGACCTGAGCGTGGGCCGAGTCTGGGTTGACCGCAAGCAGCGACTCCTTTTAGGTACACAAGTTCGCGTCTCTGACCTAGAGGACCTTCCCCG
>CAMDAT010000095.1 GCA_945888825.1 Bifidobacterium breve
CAGTTCCTTGCTGGGCTGCTTCCTGGCTGGGCTACTTCCTGCGAGCTAGCCCGCCCGGAGCAAACAGTTCGATGGTATTCGAGGTCTTCTCGTGGATCCCCCGATACAGGGTGTCTGCTACCGAAGTTAGGTAGATCACCACTGCGATAGCTGCCGCATAGATGAAGGGGCCACCGATAAAGGCAAGCAACAAGAACACACCCGGCACGAGCGCCCGAATAGCCGATTCCAGTGGGGTTGGTAGGTGACCATCTGACCACTGCACCACCTTGATCCGGAAGAGGAATTTGCCAAGAGTCTGCCCAAATCTGGCGACTGTCACTGTTTCATACACAATGAACATCACTGGAAAGAGCAACCTGGCCCAGAGGTCAATCGGCATCTGGCTGTTTGCTCCACGCTGTATCCCGAGCACCAAGATCAGCAAGTTCCAGAGTTCGTAAATAACAAATAGGTCAAGAAGCCTTGCGGCAGCGCGTAGCCCCCATGGCGCGGGAGAACCTGCCCCTTTATCGGGCAGGTCCTCTCGCTTGCGTGGTGTTTCGGCTGGATAGGGGAGGTCAGTCACCTACCTACTATCTCGCTGCGGCGAAGCCCTTGTCCAAGTCAGCCAAAATATCCTCGATGGACTCGAGGCCAACTGAGAGTCGGATCATTCCTGGCTCTACACCCGAGTACAGCTGCTCGTCTTCTGTGAGTTGGCTATGCGTTGTCGAAGCTGGGTGAATCACGAGGGAACGCACATCGCCAATATTGGCCAAGTGGCTATGCAATTCAAGAGCTTCAACAAACTTGATTCCGGCCTCACGTCCGCCAGAGATAACAAACGCCGGAACCGAACCTGGACCCTTTGGCAAGTAGGTCTTTGCACGCTCGTGCCACGGGCTTGAAGGCAGACCCGCATAGGCAACGGACTCAACCTGAGCGTGCCCTTCGAGGTACTCGGCCACCTTCTGGGCATTTGCGATGTGGCGGTCCATGCGCAGCGAAAGAGTCTCGACTCCCTGAATGGTCAGGAAAGCGTTGAATGGCGAGACTGCTGCGCCAATGTCTCTGAGCAACTGAACGCGAGCCTTGATGATGTACGAGCCGGCACCAAGTGCAGGCCAGTAGGCAAGGCCGTGGTAGCTGGGATCGGGCTCGGTGAACTGTGGGAATTTGTCGTTCGCAGAGAAGTCAAAGCTGCCGCCGTCAACAATTGCTCCAACGATTGCAGTGCCATGGCCGCCAATGAACTTGGTTGCCGAGTGCACCACGATGTCTGCGCCGTGCGCCAGTGGGTTGAGCAGGTACGGGGTAGCAATCGTGTTGTCGATGATGAGCGGCACGCCATTGGCATGGGCTACCTCGGCAATACCAGAAATATCTAAGACGTCATTGCGCGGGTTACCGATGCTTTCACCATAAAAAGCCTTGGTGTTGGGCTGAACCTTCGCTGCCCACTCATCAAGATTGTCAGGGTCTTCTACGAAGCTCACCTGAATCCCAATCTTGGGGAGTGTGTAGTGGAACAAGTTGTACGTTCCGCCGTAGAGCGAAGCTGAAGCAACGATATGGCTGCCTGCCTCTGCCAGGTTCAAGATGGCGAGCGTCTCTGCTGCCATTCCTGAACTCACCACAAGCGCGCCGGGCAGGCCAACCGCAGTTGTGGTTGCACCTTCAAGGCTTGCAATCCGAGCCTCGAGAACTCCCTGGGTGGGGTTCATGATTCGGGTGTAGATGTTTCCAATCTCACCCAGAGCAAACAGGTTCGCTGCGTGCTCGCTATCTCTGAACTGATACGCCGTTGTCTGATAGATCGGCGTAGCGCGTGACCCAGTGACTGGATCCGGCTCGGCTCCTGCATGAATCTGACGGGTATCAAAACCCCACTGCTCGGTCATCTCTGCTCCTCGTAGATTGGATCCAACGAGGGGTCACCCTAGGGCAGGAGTTCATCCAATTCAATTCCCGACCAAATGGGTCAGGTATTAGATGTACTCGAGACGAGATTCACGCCTGTGACGCTGACAGCTAGTACGCGGCTTCGCCCAGACTCAAAGAGCTTGGGTGCAAGCAGATCTGCAGAACTGCCAACGGGCATCAGCGCTGCCACAGTTGGCCCTGATCCCGAAAGCCAGGCAGCGAGGACCTGCTGATTTGCGAGGAGTTCTTGCAAGACCTCAGCCGAATCCGGCCGAGCTAGGAGTCGTTCATTTTGATGAACTTGATCTTCGCAGGCGACGCGCAGCTTCGAGAGGTCGCCAGTTGCGATCGCTGCGACCCACAGTGAGGAGCGCGAAATCGAAAATGTTGCCGCTTCCCTACTGAGCGAGGGGGCCAGCACGCTGCGAGATGCGTTTGTAGAGGTTGACTTCTCTGGCCACCAGACAAGGATTTCAAGGCCCTCGGGTACCTTCAAAGAAAGGGCCTGCTCCCCCGCCGCCACCGTAAAGCCGCCCCAGGTTGACGCAGCCGCATTATCTGCATGCCCTTCAAGCTTGGCTGCAACACCAAATGCTTGCTGTTGAGCAGCAGTTGGATGAGCGCCCGATGTGAGCAGTGCAAGGTAGGCGCCAGCCACCCGAGCCGCTCCCGAGAACCCAAGTCCGCGCCCAGGCGGGATCGGGCTACGCCAAGAGAGCTGAGCGTCAGCGTTTCCGCCGGCAGCAGCATACGCAACGGCTGCCGGGTGGGTGGGCTCAACAACATGCCAGCCCTGCCCATCAACCTCGTGATGCGCAGGGCTGTCTGATAACTCAAAGGGCAGGTCAAGCGCTAGAGCAAGGCAATCAAAGCCAGGCCCAAGGTTGGCCGAGGATGCAGGTGCAGAAACGTGCACCGTGTCAGTCTCCTCCCGAGATGTCCTCGACCTTGGCCTTACCAGCAGAGATCCAAGGCATCATGCCGCGAAGTTCTGCACCGACTGTCTCAATCTGATGAGCCTTGCCGGCCTCTCGCAGTGCCGTGAAGTTCGCGCCGCCCGCTGCCACTTCGCCTACGAACTCGGTTGCGAACTCACCGGACTGGATCTCGCCAAGGATCTTTTTCATCTCGGCCTTGACTGCCGCGTTGATGACCCGAGGACCGCGAGTGAGGTCGCCGTACTCGGCTGTGGTCGAGATGGAATAGCGCATGCCGGCGATTCCTTGTTCGTACATCAGGTCAACAATCAGCTTGAGCTCATGCAAGCACTCGAAGTAGGCCGACTCAGGCTGGTATCCGGCCTCGACAAGGGTCTCGAACCCTGCCTGAACTAGAGCAGTCAATCCGCCACACAGGACGACTTGCTCGCCGAACAAGTCAGTCTCGGTCTCCTCTTCGAAGGTGGTGTCGAGCACACCTGCCCGTGAGCCACCAATGGCATCCGCATAGGACAAAGCCAAAGCCTTGGCAGACCCGCTTGCATCCTGCGCGACTGCAATCAAGCAGGGCACGCCGCCGCCTTCGGTGTAGGTGCGTCGCACCAAGTGACCGGGGCCCTTTGGTGCCACCATGGCAACGTCAACACCCTCGGGTGCTTTCACATAACCAAAGCGCACGTTGAATCCGTGGGCAAAGAACAGGGCGTCGCCTGCACTCAGATTTGGGGCAACTTCTGAGTTATAGATAGGTCCGATTTCTGTATCGGGCAGCAGCATCATGATGAGGTCAGCCTCTGCAGTTGCGCTAGCAACATCCAGAACCCGCAGCCCTGCTTCTTCGGCTTTGGCTCGAGAGGAACTGCCTTCTCGCAGACCAACGCGCACGTCAACGCCCGACTCTTTCAGATTCAATGCGTGAGCATGACCCTGCGAGCCATAGCCCAGCACTGCCACCTTGCGGCCAGCGATAATTGAGGAGTCAGCATCTTTTTCGTAATAGACGTTTGCCATGAGCTTCTTCAGCCCTTCCTAGTTTGTAGAGAACTATCAACTGAGTGAACGGCACTCGGGCACTACACACTAGAAGCGAAACTAGCTTCGTTCTAATTTGGGTAACGCAACACGGCCAGTTCGCTGCAAATCAATGATTCCAAAGGGCCGCAAAAGTTCCTCGAGATCATCGAGTCTCTCGGGGTGCTCATCAAGCGAAAGCGCTAGTTCGTCTCGCCCAACGTCGATGATTCGACCCTCGAACAGTTCGACGAGTTCTATGATCTGACCCCGCACCTCAGCCGGAGCCTTGACCGTGACCAGCATGAGTTCACGCTCCACGGAATCTCGCGGGTCGAGCTCAGAAATTTTGATCACGTGGATCAGCTTGTTCAACTGCTTGACGACCTGCTCCAGCGGTGCCTGCTCAACATCAACCACGACTGTGATGCGACTAAATCGCTCATCATCAGTTGGGGCAACAGCTAGGGAGTAGATGTTGTAGCCGCGACGGGCAAACAGTGCCGACACCCGGGCCAAGACTCCAGCTCGATTCTCGACGAGCACAGATAACACGTGGTACTTCGGTGGCACCGAACCTACCCTCCTACTATTCATTGATTGCAGAGTCATCGACCGAGTCCGTTCTGCAGGGGGCCAACGTCAATCTGATCATTCGACGTCCCTGGTGAGACCATCGGAAATACCTTCTCCGAAGCATCCGTACGGAACTCCAGCACGACTGGGCGATCATTAATCTCATTGGCCTTATCGATTGCCGGGCCGACCTCATCTGGCGACTCGACACGCAATGCAACACAACCCATGGCCTCGGCCCATTTGACGTAGTCCGGCAAATCCGGGGACAGGTACACCTCGGAGTAGCGCTCCCCGTAGAACATCTCTTGCCACTGCCGAACCATGCCAAGGTACGCGTTATTGAGCAACGCAATCTTGACTGGAATCCGTTCGGTTGCGGCAGTCACGAGTTCTTGAGCAGTCATTTGGAAACAACCGTCACCATCAACTGCCCAGACGGTGCGATCAGGGCGGCCAACTTTGGCCCCAATTGCTGCAGGAATAGAGAATCCCATAGTGCCCAAGCCACCAGAGTTCACCCAGGTGTAGGGGTAGTTGAACTTCCAGTATTGACTCGTCCACATCTGATGCTGACCCACGCCCGATGCGACAATTGTGTCTGCAGGTGAGCGGTCTCGGAGTTGTTCGAGAACATACTGAGGCTTGAGCAAATCGCCATCTATGGACTGCTCATAGACAAGCGGGTACAGCTCCTGCCAAGCCGACACTTGTTGGCGCCACGGGGTGATGTCGATTCGACTCTCTGGGCCACCTAGGGCGTTGAGCGCCTTGATGATCTCTTCAATCACTAGTCGGCAATCGCCGACGATGGGGACATCAGCCCTGCGCACCTTGCCAAGTTCGGCAGGGTCAATATCGACGTGGATGATTCTTGCGTCTGGCGCAAAGCTGTCGACTTTTCCGGTCACGCGATCATCGAAGCGACTCCCAAGAGCGATCAACAGATCTGACTTTTGAATCGAGGTCACTGCTGTGTAATTGCCATGCATTCCTGGCATCCCTAGGCAGAGTTCATGATCGTCTGGAAATGCCCCGCGAGCCATCAAGGTGGTCACCACGGGAATGCCGGTTAATTCTGCGAGTTCTCGCAGAGCCTCGGCAGCACGCGCCTTCAAGATGCCACCACCCGCATAGATAATGGGTTTGCGAGCCGTAGCGATCAGAGCAGCAGCCTCTTTTATCTTTTTCGGGTGACCCTTGGTGGTTGGCTTATAGCCAGGCATGCTCGAAGAGACCTCGGCATCTGTTGGCCAATTCCAGTTCATTGCCGAAGCTGGATTTCTAGGGTCGACGATGTCTTTGGGAATATCCACCAACACGGGGCCTGGTCGACCCGTGGTTGCAATATGAAAGGCCTGACGAATAGCCATCGGAATATCTTCGGCTCGAGTCACCAATTCATTGTGTTTGGTGACGCCACGAGTAATTCCGAGGGTGTCGCATTCTTGGAAGGCATCGGTGCCGATCGAAGCAAGTGGGACCTGACCAGTAATGACCACCATGGGAATGGAATCCATATAGGCATCGGCTAGCGGAGTCACGATATTGGTCGCACCGGGACCCGAGGTCACCATGGCAACTCCAGGGCGGCCAGTGGCATGAGCAAAACCCTCTGCCATATGCCCTGCGCCTTGTTCATGACGAACCAGAACATGGCGGATCGGGCTATCAAGAATCGGGTCATACACCGGAAGAATTGCTCCCCCGGGCAGGCCGAAGATGACCTCAACTCCCTCGAGTTCGAGGGACTTAATCAGGGCTTGTCCACCATTGGTGTTCATATCGCTATTCCTGGCTTGTTGCTAAATGGCACTGGGCTGGTATTGCTCTGAAATTGAAACCGTTCTGAAATTGAAACTGCTCTGAAAATCACAACAACCTCCCGCTAAGGAGGTTGTAGGCACGTACGCGGATTGGATCTCCGGTCACGTGCCTCAGGAGGGTACGAGAAGAAGATGCGAAGTAGTCACCTTGTTAGTCTGCCGCGTAGCGGGAGCTGTTGCCAACCCGGCTCCTCCTCAAGGCCCGAATTGGGTAAGTTCACCGCACCTGCGAAACGTCTTCAGAGAATCGCGGTACCGTCAACCCATGAGCGATTTGGCCCCAATTCTAGTAGCGGCCGGAATCCTTGCTGTAGTAGCTATTCGTGAAACCCTCCGCTGGCGAGGCCGACGCTGGCGCAAGTCTGGTCCGCGAGGAAATCAGGAATAATCCTCTCAGCTCGAGCAGGCAGGGCCTTGGACGCATTAGCGGGCTGGAGTGATGTGGCCAACAAGATCTGACTCACGGCCAGACAGCCGAGTCACTGCCGTTGCAGTACCACCCCACAGCAGGCATAGCCCCACCACGGGGCCAAGCAGCGCTGCGAGAGTTGTGAGCAAGGCTGAACGACTGCTCGCGTAGAGCACAGCTCCAGCCACCGGCGCCGAGGCAAGCACTAACACCAACAATCCCAAGCTGAGCATCAGGCCGGCCAAGCAGCCTTGACCAGTATCTCCTGCTGCTAGCGGGTTCGGGCTGTCTGGCACAGCAACCGGTGCCAGAGCGGCGCTTCCCACTGATACGCCGGCAGCGCCCATGAGCGAGCCAACTGCCAGAATCCATGCGGCGGGCAACCATTTCCAACCGCCGCTCATAGCTGCCAAGCCCACGGGTAGGACTAGGGCTGGAACTGCCATAACCACAATCGAGGACAAGGCTTTTGCTCGAGCAAGTACCCGAGCATCGGCCCCTGCTTGAATCTCCATCCAGAGCGCAGGCCCATCCACCCCGAAGCTGTTGTTGCCATCAAAGAGCACTGCGAAGAACAACAATCCTCCCAGCATCACCGTGCGTGGGTCTCCGATTTCTCCATCGAGTAGCGGGCCAACCACAAAGATTCCTGCGCCAATTGCTAGGGCCGTAATCGTGTTGACTGCCTGCCGAGGGGTGCGGAACTTTGTGCGAATCGTTCTGGCTGCAATAGCTCCAACTGCCCCGTGTGGCAGTGCTGCGTAGACCCCTGATCGCAGGCCTTGGAATCCGGTTCGCATCTTGCGGCCGCCACTACCAGGCCTTGGCGAACTCAACGCTAAGCGTTCTGTGCTGATCATGTTGAGCCACAAAAGCAGCGGCAACCAGCTCAGACCTAGCAGCAGATGGACCACAGCTTGGGCTGGTTCAGCACTGCTCGTACCTGCGAGTCCTAGCTGCCCCGGCGGAGTCCACTTGGCGATTTCTGCGAGTTCTGTCCAACGCTCTGCAGTCCAACTTGCCTGCTGCCGGGTTAGCACTTGCACAATGAACCAGACCGATAATGCAGAGATCGTTGCGAGCGCCTGAGCTATCTGGCGAAATCTGCCCGAACTCCAAGCCCCAACGGCGTTGGCCATCGTGCGGCTGAACAACAGCAAAGTCAGCAGCCAGCCGAGAATCGCTAGAAACAGAATCAATAATCCGCTTGGGCTATTGCCGGACCAGCCAACAGCGATTCCAGCCCCCGCCAAGAGTGCAAGCAACGTGGGTGGCCCAACCACTGCACTCACAAGCAGGCCCGTGCCAAGCTGCGAACGAGTGAGCGGTTCAGCTGCAAGATGGCGGGCGTCGATGGTGGACTCAACACCCGCAGCAGAGGACAACAGCCCCATAGCGATGACGGTTGCGGGAAGCAGGACGACCAAAATCTGATCGGCGCTAGCCGAGCGTTGACCTAGCGTTGAGAGAACCCCAAAGGCAGACAGCCCAAAGACGATGCACAAAACCAGCGACAAGCCGATCTGAATTCGCTGCTGAGCGCTTCCCTTGACCGCCGCTCGCAGTAACGCCCATTTCAGGCGAGCGAGCGACCACGATGCATGAATCACGGGGCGGAATTATCGAGCCAACTCAGGCTCGCTGGGTCGACTGGACTTGCACCGATCATGGAGATGAAAGCGTCTTCAAGTCGACCTCCACCGCGCAGTTCCTCGATAGGACCAACGGCGAGGAGTTCACCCTTTGCCATGACGGCTACAAAATCACACATGCGATCCACTAAGTCCATCGCATGAGAAGAGAACACGACTGTGCCACCGGCAGCCCGGTACCGATCCAGCATTGTGCGAACTGCGACGGCCGAGACAGGGTCAACACCCTCGAAAGGTTCGTCGAGCAACAACACCGCTGGACGATGCAGCAGTGCGGCTGCGATGGCTGTCTTCTTGCGCATCCCGTGGCTATAGCCGCCGATCTGCTCATCGGCGGAGTCCGTCAGGTCCATCACCGTCAGAAGCTCCTCGGAACGCGAGGTGACCTCTGCCCGGTCGATTCCTCGCAACTCTCCTAGATGTTGCAGGAGTTCTCTTGCGGACAGCCGATCAAAAAGATTGAGTGGATCCGGCACCACGCCCAATAATTTGCGAACTGTTACCGGATCAGTCCAAGTTTCGTGGCCGGCAACCCAAACCTGCCCCGCATCGGGACGCAGCAAACCAGCTGTCATTCTGAGCGTGGTGGTCTTGCCCGATCCGTTTGGTCCGAGCAATCCGCAAAAACTCCCCGCAGGGATATCAAGGTCCAGCGATTTCACGGCCATGTGACTGCCGAACTGTTTACTCAGACCGCGGGCAACTATCGCTGGCCACCCTGGCACGGGTTGATTCACTGCCTCAGTCTGCCCCACGTCAGCGGATTGACTCAGGCAACGGTCACTGCGCCCTGATCGGCTCCGCGTGCGAGCGTTGCGTACTTGGCGAGAACACCCTTGGTGTAGCGAGGCTCGGGTGCTTTCCAGTTTGCTAGTCGCTCCTGAAGAGTTTGCTCATCGACTAACAAGTCGATGCTGTGATTGCGCACGTCGATACGGATCCTGTCGCCCTCTTCGACAAGGGCAATCGGTCCACCCAGAACTGCCTCGGGGGCAACATGGCCAATACAGAACCCGTGTGTACCTCCAGAGAATCGACCATCAGTAATCAGCGCAGCATCGCCGCCTCTGCCTGCCCCCTTCATGGCACCAGTAATGGCCAGCATCTCACGCATACCGGGCCCACCTTTGGGTCCTTCATAGCGAATCACCAAGACGTCGCCGGGATTGATCTTGCCGGCCAAGACGGCTTCCATAGCAAGTTCTTCGCCCTCAAAGACACGAGCGGGTCCCTCAAACTCGTCGAAGTCAATTCCAGCAACCTTGACCACAGAACCCTTTGGGGCGAGGGTCCCTGTCAGGACTGCGATACCACCCAAATCGTGGATGGGGTTCGAGAGCGGGTGGATCACTTCGCCGTCTGGAGCAGGGGGCTTAATGAGCGCCAAGTTCTCTGCCACTGTCTTGCCCGTCACCGTGATCTCATCACCGTGCAGGAGTCCAGCCTCGAGCAGCATGGCCATAACAACTGGAACGCCGCCCACCCGATCGACGTCGAGCATGTGGTATTGCCCATGCGGTTTGGTATCTGCAAGATGGGGAACCTTTGCAGCAATTTTGTTGAACGCATCGAGTTGTAGTTCGACTTCTGCCTCATGAGCAATTGCCAAGAGATGCAG
>CAMDAT010000096.1 GCA_945888825.1 Bifidobacterium breve
ATCCTTGAAGACGAGATGCTCTGGCGTGAACTCGAAGATCGCTACGGCGAGTACTTCGAGGGCGGCATGGGCGCTGCAGCGATCAAGCAACTGATCGACCGCATCGATCTTGACGAAGAAGAGATCAAGCTGCGCGCAGCCATCGACCCCGAAGAGGGTGTCAAGGCTCTGTCGGCTCAGCGCAAGCAGAAGGCAATCAAGCGACTCAAGATTGTTGCTGCTGTCAACCGTCGTGACACCGATTCGGGCCACAGGGTCAATGATCCTCGGGCCATGATCCTTGATGTCGTTCCGGTGATCCCGCCGGACTTGCGTCCCATGGTGCAACTCGATGGTGGACGCTTTGCCACCTCGGACTTGAACGACCTGTATCGCCGGGTGATCAACCGTAATAACCGCCTGAAGCGACTGCTTGACCTTGGTGCACCCGAGATCATCGTCAACAACGAGAAGCGCATGCTGCAAGAGGCAGTTGACGCACTCTTTGACAATGGCCGTCGTGGACGCCCCGTCACTGGACCAGGTAATCGTCCGCTGAAGTCGCTCTCTGACATGCTCAAGGGCAAGCAAGGTCGATTCCGCCAGAACCTGCTCGGCAAGCGAGTGGACTACTCAGGCCGTTCCGTGATTGTGGTCGGACCCAAGCTGCTTCTGCATCAGTGTGGTCTGCCTAAACTCATGGCACTTGAGTTGTTCAAGCCCTTCGTGATGAAGGCCCTTGTCGACAAAGAACTGGCCCAGAACATCAAGTCAGCCAAGCGCATGGTCGAGCGTCGCAAGCCACAGGTCTGGGACGTGCTCGAGGATGTCATTAAAGAACATCCTGTGCTGCTGAACCGTGCTCCTACTCTGCACCGTCTTGGTATTCAGGCCTTCGAGCCAGTGCTCGTAGAGGGCAAGGCAATTCAGATTCACCCACTTGTATGTACTGCGTTCAACGCCGACTTCGACGGCGATCAGATGGCAGTTCATCTTCCTCTTTCTGAAGAGGCACAGGCAGAAGCACGCGTGCTGATGCTGAGCGCAAATAACATGCTCAGCCCGGCAAACGGCAAGCCGCTCGTGACGCCTACTCAGGACATGATCATCGGTGCGTTCTACCTGACCGAGAATGCGCCCGGCGAGCAGGGCGAGGGTCGAGTATTCCGCCGCATGGATCAGATTGAGCGTGCCCTAGAGGCCGGCGAAATCGGCCTGCACGCAATGATTGAGTATCGCGGTGGCAAGCGTGATGGCCATCAGTATCTCGAACTCATCGAGACTCCTGCGAACGGCAAAGCTGCCGTCTACAAGAAGACGACTGCTGGTCGCCTGCTCTTCAACCGGGCACTTCCTCTGGGATATGAGTATTTCGACTCGCCAGTGCGCAAGAAAGAGATGGGCGCAATCGTCGATCGTCTTGCAATCGAATTCCCCAAGGCAGTGGCTGCAACGTCGCTGGACCAAATCAAGTCCCTGTGCTTCAACTACGGCATGCGTTCTGGCCTGACTATCTCAATCAATGACGTGTCAACTCCGTCGAACAAGTACCAGATCCTTGACGGCTACGAGACCGAGGCTGACAAGGTGGAGAAGCAGTTCCGTAAGGGAATCATCACCGACGGCGAGCGCAAGCAGAAAGAAATCGAGATCTGGACCACAGCCACCACCGAGGTGACTGCGGCAATGCAGGCCGAACTGACTGCTACCAAGTTCAATCCCATCGACATGATGGTGGGCTCGGGTGCTCGAGGAAACATGATGCAGGTCCGTCAGATTGCGGGCATGCGAGGCCTTGTGGCGAACCCACGTGGCGACATGATCCCTCGACCGATCAAGTCAAACTTCCGTGAGGGTCTTTCGGTCCTTGAGTACTTCATTGCTACTCCAGGTGCACGAAAGGGCCTTGTTGATACGGCGCTGCGAACAGCGGACTCGGGCTATCTGACCCGCCGCCTGGTAGACGTCTCTCAGGAGTTGATCATTAACGATCGCAACCCTCTTGATGAGTCCGGGCCAGTTCGAAGCACCATCATCGACGACGTCCGCCCTGATGAGGCAGGCAAGCGTTTCTACCTAGAGACTCGCCTGTACAGCCGTACTCTGGCCGAGGATGTCAAGCTGAGCAAAGCAGATGAACTGCTCGGTACCGTCATTCCCAAGGGAACCGAGATCGGTGACTACGAGATGGGAGTCATGCGAGATGACCCCGGGTTCACCGAGGTGCGAGTGCTGTCGCCGCTCACGGACGATAGCGAGCGCGGAATCTCTGCCGCTAGCTACGGCACTTCCTTGGCTACTGGCAAAACCATCGAACCCGGTGAAGCCGTCGGCGTTATTGCTGCACAGTCCATTGGAGAGCCTGGAACACAGCTCACCATGCGTACCTTCCACACCGGTGGTGTGGCAGGGGCAAGCGGCGATATCACTGGTGGTCTTCCCCGAGTGGTCGAGCTCTTCGAAGCTCGTAGCCCCAAGAACAAGGCCGTGCTTGCACGCACCTCTGGAACAGTCCGCATCGAAGAAGAAGACGGCAAGGTTCACACTGTGACCGTCATCGGCGACGATGGTGATGAAGATGTCTATTCCATTGAGCGCGAACGTAAACTCCAGGTCAAAGACGGAGACGAACTCAACGCTGGTGATCCCATTGTTGAAGGACCACGAGATCCCAAGGAATTGCTAGAGATCAAGGGCGTTCGCTCTGTGCAGCAGTACCTCGTAGCAGAGGTGCAGCGGGTCTACCGCGATCAGGGTGTATCGATTCACGATAAGCACATTGAGCTCATCGTGCGTCAGATGACTCGTCGTGTCGCTGTTCAAGAGCCAGGTGAGTCAGATTTCTTGCCGGGCGAGCGTGTAGATCAGCGTGTGTTTGCCGATGTCAATAAGCGCCTCGTGCAAGAAAGCAAGAAGCCAGCCGAGGGACGACCCGAATTGATGGGTATTACCAAGGCATCCCTGGCAACAGATTCTTGGCTTTCTGCGGCGAGCTTCCAAGAGACCACCCGTGTGCTCACCGAAGCAGCAATCGAGAGCAAGTCCGACGGCCTGATTGGTCTGAAGGAAAACATCATCATTGGCAAGTTGATCCCTGCTGGAACTGGTATGCATCGCTATCAAGAGATCGAGCCGTTTGCTCCTGCATATCAGCCACTTGAGTTCTACTCCTCTGACGAAGAGGATTCATCCTCGGATTTCTCTGGTGCGGAGTTCTTGGCAACGTTGCCGGGAACGACCATTGAGGCCCCCGAGGTAGTGGTGGCTGTCGTTGAAGAGAACGACTCCGATGCCAAGATCATCGAATTCCCCGGTGCTGAAGAGGCTTCGGAGGGCTAGTCGATCCGGTAGTCTGGGAGCCGGTTTCGACCTGTTTCCACAAGAGTTTCTGCAACGGGCGGGCCAACTGGCCGGCCCGTTTGCAGTTTTTGTATGCATCTGTGTTTGCAGGTGCTAGCACTCGGGTCGTAGAGTGTCGGTTCGGCCGTTGGCTGCGTTCATTCGCGCCGTACGAACACGGGTCAGACGGATTTCCGTGACTCGGCCTGCCCTCATCCGTCGTTGAAAGAAGTACAGAGGTTTTACCGTGCCCACGATTGAGCAGTTGGTCCGCAAGGGCCGTCAGAGCAAGCGACGCAAAGAGTCGACGCCAGCCCTGAAAGGCGCGCCACAGCGCCGTGGCACATGCACCCGCGTGTTCACCACGACCCCAAAGAAGCCCAATTCGGCACTGCGCAAGGTTGCCCGTGTGCGCCTGTCGAGCGGTATCGAGGTCACGGCCTATATCCCTGGTGAAGATCACAACCTGCAGGAGCACAGCATTGTGCTTGTTCGCGGTGGTCGTGTAAAAGACCTTCCAGGTGTTCGTTACAAAATCATCCGTGGCACGCTCGATACCTCGGGTGTGCGTGGTCGTAAGCAGGCACGTTCCCGCTACGGCGCCAAGAAGGAGTCCTGATATGCCACGTAAGGGTCCAGCCCCCCGACGCGAACTTTTGCCTGATCCGGTCTACCGGTCGGTACTTGTCACGCAGGTAGTCAACAAGATCATGCAGCGCGGCAAGCGCTCCACAGCCGAGAAAATCGTCTATGACGCTTTGACCTTGGTTGAAGAAAAGACTGGCGACGAGCCAATTGCGACGCTCAAGCGAGCAGTTGATAACTGCAAGCCGCAACTCGAGGTTCGTAGCCGTCGTGTTGGTGGCGCCACGTATCAGGTGCCAGTAGAGGTTCGGCCTCGCCGCTCAAACACCCTGGCCATTCGCTGGCTCGTGGGTTACTCACGTCAGCGACGTGAGCGCACCATGGCCGAGCGTCTTGCAAATGAATTGATGGATGCAAGCAACGGTGTTGGAGCCTCCATGAAGCGCAAAGAAGACCTGCACAAGATGGCAGAGTCCAATAAGGCCTTCGCCCATTACCGCTGGTAGCGCTGCGCTACTGCCGGTACTGCTCCACTATTGCCGGTAGCGATTCAGTATTGCCGGTACTGCTCCACCGTTCTTTGTCTGCTAATCGGACGAGGAACAACCAAAGTTGTTGAAGATAAATCAGTCCGAATGTCCGTCCGACCTAGAACACCGCGAGATGAATGATGGCTCAGTTTCCACTCGACCGAACACGCAATATCGGCATCATGGCTCACATCGATGCTGGAAAAACAACGACCACTGAGCGGATCCTGTTTTATACAGGCAAGACGTACAAGATCGGTGAGGTTCATGAGGGCGCTGCCACCATGGACTGGATGGAACAAGAGCAAGAGCGTGGTATCACGATCACCTCTGCTGCTACCACTGCTTTTTGGACAGACACGCTCAACAAGATTGAGCACAGGATCCAGATCATCGATACTCCCGGCCACGTCGACTTCACGGTAGAGGTTGAGCGTTCGCTTCGAGTACTTGATGGCGCCGTTGCGGTGTTCGACGGTGTAGCCGGCGTAGAGCCACAAACAGAGACCGTGTGGCGCCAGGCTGACAACTACAAAGTTCCTCGCATGTGTTTCATCAACAAGATGGACCGCACCGGGGCAGATTTTTATGCTTCCTTGGCCTCGATCAAGGACCGCCTCCAAGCAAACGTGGCAGTTATTCAGTTGCCGATCGGCGCTGAGGGCGATTACCGAGGCATCGTCGATCTCATCACCATGAAGGCATGGGTGTGGGATGGCGAGGAGCTTGGAGCTAGCTGGGAAGTTGTAGACATCCCAGAAGACCTTCAAGAACTCTCTGCGGAATATCGCGATGCGCTCATGGACGTGCTCGGAGAAACCTCTGACACGATCATGGAGAAGTACCTGAACGAGCAAGAGATCTCGCCTGAAGAGATCCGTGCAGCACTGCGTGACGCAACCATCCATCATGGTGTCGTCCCCGTGCTGAACGGCACTGCATTCAAGAACAAGGGTGTTCAGCCACTGCTTGACGCAGTTTGCTGGTACATGCCCTCACCCGCAGAGTTGCCTCCAGTGGTCGGCACCAACAAAAAGGGTGAAGAGGTTGAGCGTAAGCCTTCTTCTGATGAGCCCTTCTCGGCGCTGGCATTCAAGATCATGACGGCACCTCACGTTGGCAAGCTCACGTACTTCCGTGTGTACTCCGGCAAGCTGGACAAGGGCGGCACCGTCTACAACAGCCGCTCAGGCAACAAAGAACGCATTGGGCGAGTGCTCGAAATGCATGCCAATGAGCAGATCGAACAAGATGCGGTCTACGCCGGAGACATCGTTGCCGGAATCGGCCTGAAAGACACACGCACTGGTGACACGCTGAGTGATCCGAACGACGTGGTTGTACTCGAATCCCTTGAGTTCCCTGACCCCGTTATCCAGGTTGCTGTAGAGCCCAAGACCAAGGCTGATCAGGACAAAATGTCCAAGGCTTTGTACTCGCTCTCTGAAGAAGACCCCACATTCCGGGTGCAGACCGATGAAGAAACTGGTCAGACCCTGATTTCGGGCATGGGCGAGTTGCACCTCGAGGTCCTCGTTGACCGCATGATGCGAGAGTTCAGAGTAGAAGCAACAGTGGGCAAGCCCCAGGTTGCCTACCGTGAAACCATTACCAAGGTCATTGCGAGCCACACCTACCTGCACAAGAAGCAGACTGGTGGAACGGGTCAGTACGCCAAGATCATTATTGCAATCGAGCCCTCGGGCCCCGGCGGCGGTTTTGAGTTTGCAGACGAGATTTCTGGTGGTCGAATTCCCAAGGAATACATCCCTTCAGTCGGCCACGGTGTTTCCGATGCCATGACCACGGGTACGCTCGCCGGTTTCCCCATGGTGGACATCAAGGTCCGCTTGCTCGATGGCGACTACCACGACGTTGACTCTTCAGAAATGGCATTCAAGATTGCTGGCACGATGGGCTTCAAAGAAGCCGTCCGTAAAGCCACACCAGTGCTCCTCGAGCCCATCATGGCCGTAGAGGTCGTGACCCCAGAGGAGTACATGGGAGATGTCATCGGCGACCTGAATTCACGTCGCGGCAAAGTCGGCAAGATGGAGCAGCGCGGAAACCTGCAGGTGGTCTCCGCCGAGGTTCCGCTCGCCGAGATGTTCGGGTACTCAACGGACCTTCGCTCAAAGACGCAAGGTCGTGCGAACTACTCGATGCAGTTCCATAGCTATCAGCAAACACCTCGAAACGTTCAAGAAGAGATCGTGGCGCGAGTAACCGGTCAATGATCTAGTAACCTCCGGCAGGCACTATCCTCTAGTGCTTGGTCGGATCAATAAACCGCAGTGGCCCAAAAGTCGCTCGGTGACGCGACCAAGCCAGAGATGGCAGCGACTCATTGAGTTGCAAGGTCACCTAATTAACCACCAACTCATGTAAAAGAAGTCACGAAAGGCAAGCCACACATGGCCAAGGAGAAGTTCGAGCGCACGAAGCCACACGTCAACGTGGGAACGATGGGACACATCGACCACGGAAAGACAACGCTGACGGCCGCAATCACAAAGACACTCGCTGACCGCGTTCCCGGCAACTCGGCCACTGACTTCCAAGATATCGATAAGGCTCCAGAAGAGCGCGAGCGCGGTATCACCATCAACGTGTCACACGTGGAGTACGAGACGGAACTTCGTCACTACGCCCACGTCGACATGCCTGGTCACGCTGACTACATCAAGAACATGATCACGGGTGCTGCCCAGGTTGATGGCGCAATTCTTGTGGTCTCCGCAGCAGACGGCCCCATGCCTCAGACTCGTGAGCACGTCGTGCTTGCTCGTCAGGTTGGCGTGCCGGCAATTGTCGTTGCACTCAACAAGGTCGACATGGTCGATGACGAGGAGCTCATTGAGCTCGTCGAGATGGAAGTTCGCGAACTGCTCGACGTGTACGAGTACCCAGGCGACGACACACCCGTCATCCGGGTATCGGCACTCAAAGCCCTCGAGGGTGATGAAGCAGCGATGGACGCCGTTATGGAACTCATGGCGGCTGTCGACACCTTCATCCCAGAGCCTGAGCGTGAACTTGATAAGCCATTCCTGATGCCAATCGAGGACGTGTTCTCGATTACTGGCCGTGGCACCGTGGTGACCGGCAAGGTTGAGCAGGGGATCGTTCACACTGGCGACGACCTCGAGATCGTCGGTCTCAAGGCAACCCAAAAGACCACCTGTACTGGTGTTGAGATGTTCCGCAAGCTGCTCGATGAGGGTCAAGCTGGCGACAACATCGGAGCGTTGCTTCGTGGCATCGACAAAGAAGAGGTGCAGCGCGGTCAAGTGCTCGCCAAGCCTGGGTCGATTACCCCCCACACTGATTTCGAGGCTCAGGTATACGTCCTGACCAAGGAAGAAGGCGGCCGTCACAAGCCCTTCCAGTCCAACTACCGTCCGCAGTTCTACTTCCGGACCACTGACGTGACAGGAACCATCACCCTTCCAGCGGACACGCAAATCTGCATGCCCGGCGACAACACGCCCGTCACAGTCGAGCTGATTGCTCCTATCGCCATGGATGACGGCTTGAAGTTCGCTATCCGTGAAGGTGGCCGTACCGTGGGCGCTGGTCGCGTCACCAAGATCCTGAAGTAAGTACAATCCTGAAGTAAGTACGGCAGTTCCTTGGTTGTTGTTGCTCAGTAACAACAACGAAGAAAATGACTCGAAGTACAAGATGGGGCGCCCAATCGGGTGCCCTTTCTTGTTCGTCTGGCGTTGAGGGCAACCCTCCCGCTACAGTTGCCCCGCTCGGCAAACCGAGTCGTTCCTTGACAGTCGATGACATCCGACCCCAGACGGGTCATGTAGAAGCGAGTTTCAGTGGCAGTAGAACAGAAAATCCGAATCCGCCTGAAGGCATACGACCATGAGGTCATCGATCAGTCGACACAAAAAATTGTTGAGACTGTGACTCGCACGGGTGCAAAGATTCGTGGACCAGTGCCCCTCCCAACAGAGAAGCATCGTTTCACCGTCATCCGCTCGCCCCACAAGGACAAGGATTCACGTGAGCACTTCGAGATGCGCATTCACAAGCGCCTCATCGACATTATTGAGCCCAGCCCCAAAACGGTGGACTCGCTTCAGCGCTTAGATCTTCCTGCTGGAGTAGATATTGAGATCAAGATTCAAGACGCATAACCTGTTCTGAACTACAGGAGTCCAGTGCCGCAGAGCTGCGAGATTGGATTTGGATCCAGCACTGGTCACTGCTAAGTTCAACCAGTCGTCATGAGCAGTCATCTGCTTATGTGATTCAATCCCCGGCAAGTCTCACAGCAAGGTGCGTACTCCGCACTGGGTCTTAGGGCGAAATGGGGCCCGCATCAATCGACGTCCGAGTAGGCCTAAAGAGAAGCAATTCTTGATAGGAACCGCACGGCACAACCGAAACGTCGCTCCGCCAGGGTTTCCTGTGCGGAGCGCCCGCGTGAGCGGCATCTTTCTGGCAGGGTTCTTGAACCTCAAAGGGGAGTAGCCGATCGACCACGCCAAAGGACGAAGCCACCATGGCGAAGAAAGCAATCGTAGGAGAGAAGCTGGGCATGACCCAGATCTGGGACGCCGACAATAACGTCGTGCCCGTCACCGTGCTGCGCGTAGCGCCAGCACGTGTGGTGCAACTGCGCACCCAAGAACGGGACGGATACAGCGCCTTGCAGGTGACTTATGGGCATCGTGATGCTCGCAAGCTCACCAAGCCCAAGGCCGGGCAGTTCGCAGCGGCTGGAGTCGAGCCAGGAGTCAGGCTTGTTGAACTCCGCATCGATGACACCTCTGAGTATCAAGTTGGCCAAGAACTCAGTGCCGAGTTGTTTGAGGCTGGTGAATTGATCGACGTCACTGCTACGAGCAAGGGCAAGGGATTCGCCGGCGTCATGAAGCGCCACGGTTTCAAGGGCATGCCCGCATCCCACGGTGCTCACCGAGTACACCGCAAGCCAGGTGCTATTGGGCAGTGTGCGACACCAGCACGCGTGTTCAAGGGTGTCCGTATGGCTGGGCGCATGGGAACCGACAAGGTAACCACACTCAACCTCGAGGTCGTTCGTGCAGACAACGAACAGCAGGTTGTGTTGGTACGTGGCTCCGTTCCCGGCCCACGTGGCGGCCTTGTACTCATTCGTAATGCGGTCAAGGGCCGTGCCACTGCCAAGGGAGGTGCTTCCTGATGCCTACCGTGACACTGCGTTCTCGAACCGGCAAAGACGAGGGCAAAGTTGCTCTCGAAGATGAGATTTTTGGAATTGAACCCAACGTTGCAGTGATGCATCAGGTGGTCACAGCTCAGCTTGCTGCGAAGCGCTCTGGAACTCAGTCCACAAAGACCCGAGCAGAGGTGTCTGGTGGCGGTGCCAAGCC
>CAMDAT010000097.1 GCA_945888825.1 Bifidobacterium breve
CAGAGCGCGACTCTCCACCGATGATGAGCTGAGAGGGAAGCTGAAAAGAAGTCATGGGACAAGAGTGTATGTACCCCGAAGCCTGACTACTGTGCCCCTGCTGATACGAAGACACGAATCAGCTCTCAGCTGCATCTCACAGGAGTTCAAGACGCATGGCACGCCTAGACGGAAAGACAACAATCATCACTGGAGCCGCATCTGGCCTAGGCCGCGTAGCAGCAGAGCTGTTTGCGCGTGAGGGCTCAAGAGTGGTGGTCGCCGACCTGCAAGACGGCAGCGAGGCCGTCGAGGCAATCCGCTCAGCAGGCGGCGAGGCTACTTATGCCCACTGCGATATCAGCTCCGAAGACTCTGTACGGTCCGCTGTTGCGGCTGCAGTGCAGGCCTATGGCGGGCTTCACGTCATGTACAACAACGCTGGAGTCTCACTCGGCGAGGACGATGGCCCCGAGAACACGTCGGTTGAGGTTTGGGATACCACGCTGAAGATCAATGTGACTGGCGTGGCATTGGGATGCAAGTACGCATTACCAGCGATGCTCGACACGATTGCTGCTGCTGGGGACGGCGCAGCCAGTGCATCAATTGTCAACGTTGCGAGCTTCGTTGCGCACCTTGGTGCTGCCACTCCACAGATTGCCTACACCGCATCCAAGGGTGCTGTGCTGTCAATGACCCGAGAGATTGCAGTGATCTACGCCCGCAAAGGGATTCGTGCAAACGCATTATGTCCCGGCCCGGTGCTCACTCCCCTGCTGGCAAAGTTTCTCTCAGATGAAGAGAAACGTCAGCGCCGATTGGTCCACATCCCGATGGGTCGCTTCGGTGAAGCAATCGAGATTGCTAACGGGGCACTCTTTTTGGCCTCTGACGAGTCCTCATTCATGACTGGTCAGTCCCTGCTAGTCGATGGCGGAATTACTGCTGCATACACCACTCCCGAATGACCTTGAGTACTCTCTTAATTCACTTGGCCTAGAGGAGAACTTGTGACGACTACTGGACTAATAGATCTGCCAACCCTTGATCGACTCGTAGCTGACGGTCAGATCGATACGGTGGTTGTTGCTTTTACTGATGTGCATGGTCGCCTGATGGGCAAGCGTGTTACCGGGCGATTCTTCTTGGACCATGTGGTGGGTTCTCCCGCTCCTGATGGCTCTGCAACCGGGGAAGGGATCGAGGCCTGTAACTATTTGATGACCGTTGATGTGGACATGAACGTCATCGCAGGGTTTGAATACTCCGACTGGGAGGGCGGCTACGGCGACTTTCGTGGGCGCCCGGACCTGAGCACGCTGAGGGTCACGCCTTGGCTTGATAAGACAGCTTTGGTTCTGTGTGACGTAGTCGACAGCCAAACCGAACAGGCCGTGCCAGTGTCTCCACGGCAGGTACTCCAGGCGCAGTTGGCACGAGCGGCTGAACATGGGTTGACCGTAAAACTTGGCTCTGAGCTCGAGTTCTTTGCCTATGAGGCCTCATATGAGGATTTGGCTCGGGGCAAGTACCGCACGCTCGAGGAGTCAACCTCTTCTTGGTACAACTTGGATTATCACATCTTCCAGACCACCAAAGATGAGCCTCTCATCCGCGCCATCCGTAACGGCATGCTCGATGCAGGTCTACCAGTTGAGTTCTCCAAGGGAGAGGCAGCACCCGGGCAGCACGAACTCAACCTGCGCTATGCCGAGGCGCTGAAGATGGCTGATAACCACACCATCTATAAGAACGGCGCAAAAGAAATTGCCTACCTTCAGGGCAAAGCCATCACCTTTATGGCTAAGCCCAGCATCGACCAACCGGGTTCGAGTTGCCATATCCACTCCTCGATCTGGAGTCTCGAGGATGACCGTCCGCTCTGCGCCGGTGATGGCCCGAATGGGATGAGCCCGATCTTTCGTTCCTGGGTTGCGGGTCTTCTCGCTCATTCACAAGAACTTTCGCTGTGCTTTGCTCCGTATATCAATAGCTATAAGCGCTATCAGCCCGACTCTTGGGCCCCTACTGCTGTGGTCTGGTCACCGGATAATCGCACCTGCGGGCTGCGCCTAGTTGGCCACGGCGCCGGTATGCGGGTTGAGTCACGAATTCCCGGAGCGGACTGCAATCCGTACATTGCTTTTGCGGCACTGATCGCAGCAGGACTAGATGGAATCGAGTCCGGCCTTGATTGCGGAGACCCCTATATGGGCAACGCGTATACCGCCGAGGAGATCCCACGTATCCCTTCGAACCTAGTCGAAGCGATTCGCGGATTTGAGCAGTCCGACTTTGCCCGTGGTGCCCTCGGATCTTCTGTATTCGAACACCTTCTGCATGCTGCACGGGAAGAGTGGAAGTCATCCAACAACGTGGTTACAGAGTGGGAACTTCGACGGAACTTTGAACGTATCTAGTCCGTAATTGGGCAAGGCCATTACCCTCACGCAACGTTAAGTCGGAGCAACACTTGCAATTCCTGAGAACCCCTGAATCAAGATTCCTTGGCCTGCCTGACTGGCCGTATGCACCGAACTACTCCCAAGTCGATGACACAGATGGTGGAGAGCTTCGCATTCATTATGTGGACGAGGGCGCAAGGGATGCAGACCCAGTTCTGTGCATGCACGGAGAGCCGTCTTGGGCTTACTTGTACCGTCGCATGATTCCGCCGCTCACCCAAGCAGGACACCGGGTCATTGCCCCCGATCTTGTTGGCTTTGGCCGGTCGGATAAGCCCGCAGAGCAGGAGAGCTACACATACGAACGACATGTGGGCTGGATGTCTGAGTGGCTAGTGAATCTTGACTTGGAACGAATCACATTGGTTTGTCAGGACTGGGGTGGGCTGATCGGCCTTCGTTTGGTGGCGGCTTTTCCTGAACGGTTTTCTCGGCTGGTGATTGCCAACACGGGCCTGCCTACTGGCGACAAGCCCCAGCCAGCGGCCTTTGCGCAGTGGCGGAAGTTCTCCCAAGAGGTCGAAGTTTTTGATTGTGGCGCGATCCTGCAGATGGGAACGACAACTGACCTTGCTGGCGAAGTGGTAGCTGCCTACAACGCTCCGTTCCCAGATGATTCGTTCACGGCTGGGGCGAGGCGCTTTCCGCTGCTCGTACCCGACTCCCCTGATGACCCTTCGGCGGAGGCAAACAGGACCGCTTGGAAGTTGCTGAATACTTGGACCCGGCCGGTCATGCTCGCGTTCTCAGATGCTGACCCGGTCACCAAAGGTGGGGAGCGGGCATTCCTGACGGGAATCCCCGCGTGTGCGGGGCAAAGCAATCAAACAATCCATGGCGCCGGTCACTTTCTTCAGGAAGATTCCGGTTCCGAGTTGGCAAGCATGGTTCACGAGTTCATAGGGTCAACTCCACTATGAACCTCTCGCCGGCTGAGCTTGCAGCGCAGACCCCCTCTACGGATGGTCGCGTACTCCGAGGCGCAAAGACTCGAACAGCAATTGTCGAGGCACTCTTTGAGCTCTTCAAACAGGGCATTTATACGCCGACTACGAAACAGATCGCAGAGCAAGCTCAGACCTCAGTGCGCTCGATCTTTCAGCATTTCGAAGATATGGAAACTCTGTACGCAGACCTTGTGGCGGTGCAGACCGTTCGCATCGCGCCGCTGGTTGGGTCCCTTACTGCCGACGGATCTCTGGAGCAGCGCCTAGCGGAGTTGCAGGCCCAGCGCGGGCAGCTCTTTGAGATGGTCTCCCCCGCCCGTCACGCTCTTGCCACCCGGCCGAGCAACTCCGAGTTGATCACCAAGCGCTTGAATGACCTTTCCGCAGAGTTACGAGATCAGCTCCTATCGCAATTCGCTGCAGAGCTGAGTGTTGCGGACACGCAATCAGCGGCAGATTCTGTCGAGTGGCTCGATCTGCTGTGGTCGTTCGAATCTTGGGACCGCCTTCGAAATATGCAGCATCTCTCAGTGGAAGAAGCAGGTAGATCTCTCTGTGCTGCGACGCTACGCGTTCTACCCTGAGTTTCGAGCTGCTGTAGCAGCAAGCAGGACCTTGCCGACTCCTTGATCGCAGATCACTCGCACACGATCTACGCCGATCAGCTTGGTCGTTGCATCGATGCAACCAACCACACAGAGCACCCCCAGTTCTCGGCCAAGGATGGCTGCATGAGAATTTCGACCGCCTTGGTCAGTGATGAGTGCAGAGGCTTGGAGCATTAAGGGCAGCCATGAGGGATTGGTGCTGTGCGTGACGAGCACATCGCCCTCTTTGAAGGCCCCCGGCTCGAATGGGTCACTCAGGACACAGACATTCGACTCAACCGTCCCAGAACCAATTGCCAGCCCAGAAGTGAGAGCGAGTTTGGTCTCTGGATCTGCAAGGGAACGATCCGCGACTTTCGGTTCTGCTGCATGGAGGAATGGCCGGACCTGCAGCAAGACCATCTCCTGGGTAATGCCATCGAGTGCCCATTCCACTTCAACCTGGTGTCCGAAGCGTTCAGCAAGTAACTGTCCCCAATCGTTCAGCAGCAGTATCTGATCCAAGCGAAGCACCTGTGTTGACTTCTCAGTGTCGCTAGTTGGGATCAGGTCAGCTGACCCGTTGGATTTGAGTTCCTGGGCTTGGGGAAAGACCCGCACCTCGGGCCGCTCCAGATCGGAGCGGCCCTGATGTGTGACCTCATAGCGCTCCGGGATAAGAAGTCCGTCCACAAGGGCATCGCCCATCCCCCAACAGGCTTCTATCGAGGTGACGGCAGCAGAGAGGTCTTCCGTGTTGTTGTCATTACTGTTGTTGCTGCTCTTGGGCTCACCGCTCGAGGTCACATGAATCTGCAAGTCAGGGTCTGCGCTCAGCAGCACTCCAGAAGCACCTAGGTCTGATCGCACCATGCGCTGTACTGCTACGGCCATAAGACTTTGGCCAAACGGTTGCTGACGGGCATTGGTATAAGCCAGAACTCGCGCCGAGAACATCGAACCCAGAATGGTCCGGTAGGCGCTTATGACACCCGCAAGATCGTGGATACCCAGAACAGTCTCGTATTGGCCTGCATAACTAGTGTGCTCGAGGTCTTCGTAGATTGCCGATGAGCGCACTGCAAAGACTGCGTCTGCGTCCTTGCCCTGTAACTGTTCGAAAGCAGGTCCCAGTTGGTAGAGCAACTGCTCCGAGATTGTGGCCTGATCAATCAAACTCTGAGTTTGCTCGGCAAAACTCATGGGTAGGACCTTGCCATCAGCGAGAGACTGGAAGAGGGTTGTAAGAGGGTCTCGCACGGAGGCTTGGCCGAGCACCTCAGCACAAGCCTTGGTGCTGATGATGAAACCTGCAGGAGTCGGGATGTGCAGGGAATCCTCCTGCGAAGAACTGATAGCAGCGACACGAGCAAGTGCCGAGGCCTTGGCGCCGACTACGTCTGCGACCGTGGCATGCGGGTCGTCCATCCAAAGGATCAACTCGGCGGAAGTGCTCATCTGAATAGTCTCGCTCAGGATCGAGTCGGGAGACGGCAGTCCGGCATGAGGATGAACAGCGGCGCCAAGGTGAATTAGTCTGAGCAAAGTTCTTGGCTGCGTGTTGCGCTCTGTTGCACGGAAGCTATCTGGGGGGATCTCATGGCCACGCTGACCGAACAACTTGCAGAAATTATTCCCAGCGAACGCGTGCTTCGTTCCGAGTTGAGTGCCGACTACGGCAGCGATGAATGTCTCACGGTAGAAGCTGTCGCACCTGCAGCTGTGGTGTGTCCCGAATCCACAGAGGAAGTTTCAGCAATCTTGGAGTTTGCTGACAAGAACCTGGTGGCAGTGACTGCTCGCGGAGCGGGAACGGGACTCTCAGGTGCTGCTGTGCCTACACCTGAGTCCATCGTGATCTCGTTTGAACGCATGAACAAGGTGCTCGAGATTGATACCGAGAATCATGTCGCAGTGGTGCAGCCGGGCGTGCGTCTCAACGAGCTTGATCTGTTGACTCGTGAGCACAACCTGATGTACCCCGTCTATCCCGGCGAGTACTCCTCGACCCTCGGCGGCAATATCTCGACGAACGCCGGAGGAATGCGTGCAGTGAAATACGGCGTCACGCGCCATCAGGTACTCGGCGTGCAACTTGTCCTAGCCGGTGGCGAGGTGCTCCGATCAGGTGGCAAGTTTGTCAAAGCCTCAACGGGGTATGACCTGACCCAACTCGTGGTGGGTAGCGAAGGGACTCTCGCTTTGGTGACCGAGGCAACGCTCAAGTTGTCTCCGCGAATCGAGCATCAGATGACAGTTCTGGCTCCGTTTAGCACCCTGGATCAGGTGTCGGCTGCAGTTCCCCGAGTGGTTGATTCGGGCATCGGACCAGTAGTGCTGGAATACATAGACCTGCTCACGATGTCCGCTGTTCACTCGTACACGGGCCTTGAGCTTGGCATTCCTCAAGAGATTCAAGATACTGCGCTGGCCTACCTAGTGGTGATGATGGAAAATCCAGTTCTGTCACGTCTCGAGGAAGACACTGAACGCTTGTCAGAGATGCTCTTTGAACTCGGGGCTATTGATGCATACGTTTTGCCCGCAGGTGCTGCATCAGGCCTGATTGACGCCCGCGAGAAGGCGTTTTGGATGGCTAAGGCCGCTGGTGCTGACGACATCATCGACATCGTGGTTCCACGAGCTCAGATACCCCTTTTCATGGAACGTGTGGCAGCACTTGCTGGTGAGTATGAGGCATGGATCGCCGGATGTGGCCATGCCGGCGACGGAAACGTACATATGGGAATCTTCTGCTCCGACAGTGAGCGAAGGCATCGTCTACTCACGGAACTCTTTGCGGCTGGACTAGCTCTGGGTGGTGCAATCTCAGGTGAACACGGCGTGGGTCGTGCAAAGAAGCAGTTCTTCAATGAACTCGTAGATCCAGCCAAGATTGCGCTGATGCGTCGCATCAAGTCAGCATTCGACCCCAATGGAATTCTGAATCCGGAAATTCTATTTAACACTGAGGACCAATCATGAACGGCGCACAAGCACTCATCCGCACTCTCGTCGATGCGGGGGTGGACACCTGCTTTATGAATCCTGGGACCTCGGAGATGCATTTTGTTGCAGCCCTTGATGAAGTTCCAGAGATGCACTCCGTACTCGCACTGTTCGAGGGCGTGGCTACAGGCGCTGCTGACGGTTACGCAAGGATGGCCGGCAGGCCCGCTGCCGTACTGCTTCACCTAGGTCCGGGCCTTGGAAACGGACTGGCCAACCTGCACAATGCCCGGCGCGGATACACGCCCATAGTGAACATCGTCGGTGATCACGCGACTTACCACGCACAGTACGATGCGCCGTTGCAGAGCGACATTGAGAGCATTGCTCGAGGCGTTTCAGGGTGGATTCGCTCTGCTGATTCGACTGCCACGCTGCAATCAGATGCAGCCGATGCAGTAGCCGCATCCTTCGGTCCTCCCGGGCAGGTAGCCACACTGATTCTGCCGGCTGATGTTTGCTGGCTCGAGTCTGACGGCCCTGTTCCCGCTGCCACAGTGACCACTCCCCGGCCCGTCGAACAATCGACCCTGGAGCAGATCCTGCAGGTGCTGAAGTCTGGTGAACCGACTGCGATTCTGCTGGCAGGTTCAAGTCTGATGGAGTCGGGCCTAGTCGCCGCAAGCCGAATCAGTGAGACTGCCCAAGTTCGCCTTATCGCAGAAACATTTCCCCCACGTCTGCAGCGAGGGGCAGGGCTTCCTGCTTTGGACCGCCTCATGTACTTGGCTGAGTTTGCTCAGATGCAACTAGACGGATTGAAGCACCTCATTCTGGTCGGGGCTGCTTCACCAGTTTCATTCTTTGCATATCCAGAGATTGCCTCGGACTTGGTTCCTCAAGGCTGCACTGTTCACGTTCTGGCGCAACCAGGAGATGACTCGACTGGGGCATTGGAGACTCTTGCAGACATGCTCGGCGCTCCGGCTGATGCGGCAGTACTCGCAGCTCCATCACGGCCCGAGAAGCCAAGCGGAGTTCTCAACGCTGAATCCTTTGCAGCTGCAATCGGTGCGCTGCTACCAGAGGACGTAATTGTTGTTGATGAGGGCAACACTGCAGGTCTCTTCGTAGCTGGGTTTACAGCTGGTGCCCCAAGGCACGACTGGCTTTGCCTCCCGGGTGGAGCGATTGGTTTTGGTATGCCGGTTGCCACTGGTGCCGCTGTGGCATCTCCGGGACGCAAGGTTCTGAACCTAGAGGCTGACGGCAGCGCGATGTACACCTTTCAAGCCTTGTGGACCCAGGTACGAGAAGGTCTTGATGTGATCACAGTGATCCTCAACAATCAGTCGTATGCAATCTTGAATCTTGAGCTTTCACGTGTTGGAGCACACCCAGGGCCAAAGGCACTCGAGATGCTTGATCTGACCAACCCTCGACTTGATTTTGTGGCTTTAGCGCAGGGACTTGGAGTGGCGGCTACTCGGGCTACCACAGCCGAGGAGTTCCACGATCAGCTTGAAGTTGCTTTCGCTACTCCTGGACCGCACCTAATCGAAGCGATCCTGCCTCCCACTTTGTGAGTCGCAGTGCTCCTATTAGCTGTGCTCGGTTGTGAACTCTGCGCCTTGTTCGCGTAGGTCCTCTTCTCGTGCTGCAGCCGGCAGGAACAAGAACACGCAGACTGCACCAATCGCTACCGGAACTGCGGCCACGAGGACGCTCCAGTGCAGTGCGTCAACAAAGGCGCTATTGGCTACGCGAAGGAGTGCCGCTGCTTGTTCTGGGCTTGGTGCTTGAGAGGCAACCAGGTTCGCTCCCCCGAGAGATCCCTTTGCTGTTTCGACTGCTTGAGTCGGCGCACCCTGGCTAGTCAGGAACTCGTTGACCTTGGAGCCATATACAGAGGCAAGGACGCTTCCGATAATGGCCACGCCGAGAGCGCCGCCAACTTGCCGGGTGGTGTCGTTGACCGCAGACCCAACTCCAGCCTTGCCAAGCGGTAGCGATCCCATGACTGAATCTGTTGACGGAGCCATGGTCAAACCCATGCCTACTGCGAGCAGCATGAGTCGCCACACGATCTGTGCGTAGCCGGAATCCACCTCTAGGAATGCCATCGTTACCAAAGCGATCGCCACTATCGACAGCCCTACCGTCACAGTCCGCTTTGTTCCGAACCGCTTGACCACTTGCGAGCTAGTTGGCGCAACCACCATCAGCGTGAGGGCAAATGGCACCATGCGCACACCGGTCTCGAGCGGGGAATAGCCCAAGACAAATTGAAAATATTGGGTCAGCAGGAATATCGATCCAAACATGGCGAAGAAGACCACTGTGATTGCGCCGTTGGCAGCGCTAAACCGTGGATTCTTAAAGAAGCTCATGTCGAGCATGGGGTACGACACCTTGCGCTCCCAAAGCACAAAGGCTGTACCGAATAGCAAGCCACAAAAGAAGATTCCCAAAATCATCGGCTCCATCCAACCCTTGGTGGGTGCCTCGATGATGGCGAACAGTAAAAGGCTGAGCGCAGCAATAGAGAGCACTGCTCCAACAGGATCGAGGCGAGGGGCAGCGGGATCCTTCGACTCTGGTATCAGGAAGATTCCAGCAATCAGCCCAACGATAACGATGGGAATATTTACTAAGAACACTGATCCCCAATAGAAGTGCTCAACTAGGAATCCACCAGTGAGCGGTCCGAGTGCTGCGCCAAGGCCGGCAACCCCGGACCAAATCCCGATTGCCTTCGCACGTTCTTGCGGAGGGAACACGTTCGTGATGATGGACAGGGTGGCTGGCATGATGAACGCTGCG